>URCP01000009.1 GCA_900546315.1 uncultured Eubacteriales bacterium | reverse complement strand
TAGGTCTCGGGAATGAGTTCGCGATGTTGTCAAGCACCGCGGTGACGCCCCACATCTTCGTCGCGGAGCCGCAGAAGACCGGCACGATACCGCCGTTTATGATGCCGTCATGGACGGCGTTTATAGCTTCGTTGTATGTGATGGTCTCACCGGCGAAGAATTTCTCCATAAGCTCCTCGCTCGTCTCGGCGATGGACTCGTAGAGCATGTTTCTGTACTCTTTCGCGATCGGCAGGAACTCCTCGGGGATCTCGGACTCCATATTCGCGCCGGTCTTGTCGTAGACCTCCGACTTCATGTCGATGAGGTTCAGGAAGCCGATGACCTTGTCCCCCTCAATCATGGGTATCAGCAGCGGGCAGACCGCCACGCCGAACTTCTCTCTCAGAGAGTCGAACACCCTCTTGAAGCGCGCCTCGCCGTCGTCAAAGCGGTTGATGAAGAACGCCTTCGGTATCCCTTCTTTCTCCGCGTAGTCCCACGCGAGCTCGGTTCCGACCTCGACGCCGGAGCGTCCGTCGACCACGATAAGCGCGCTGTCCGCGACGCGGATGCCCTCGAGCACCTCTCCGGCGAAATCGAGATAGCCGGGAGTGTCGATGATGTTTATCTTGATATCCTTCCACATGAGCGGGTCAATGGAGGTCGAGAGCGAGAACCCTCTCTTTATCTCCTCCGCGTCATAGTCGCTGACGGTATTTCCCTCAGGAGTCCTTCCAAGACGGTCGGTAGCTTTAGCAAGATAAAGCATAGCCTCGCAGAGAGAAGTCTTGCCGCTTCCGCCGTGTCCCATAAGGCAAACGTTACGTATACTCTTGGTGTTGATCTTGTCCATTGCAATTTTGCTCCTTTGTGATTATGAATTAGGGAAGCCGCCGTCCGGTCATGCCGGAAGGTGCCAGCAACGCGAAAATATAAGATAAAATAACTCTGACAGATTTATATGTGATCAGACGCTCACGGCGCCCGGATAAATATATGCCGGATAAGATATGCTATATTAACGTTTTTGCTTCCATGAATTATTATACATTATTCCGGAGCGTTTTGCAATAGGTTTGGAGAAAATTCAGCACAGGCAGATATAAAATTTCACGCTATATTTTTGTATCATTTTCACAATTTGTGATCAAAACTGTGAATTTCACCGTTTTCGCGTGTATAAAGTCTCCCCTGATACGTGTTATTTTCAAACATCAGCTTGTCGATACCGTTCATGACGCACACCTTTTTCCGGCTCCAGAGCGGAGCTATCAGCTCGCCGCCCATGCCGTCGCCGGTCACTCTGCCGATCACCGTCTCCGGCGGAAGGAGCTCAAGCTGACGCACGACGATCTCCGTATACACGTCCTGCGTCAGACACCCGAACTCCCCGCGTGAGTACATCTCCGCCAGCCTTGTGCAGGATATCACGTGAAGCAGGTGCAGCTTCACCTGATCCGGGCGCAGCGCTGCGACCTTTTTCGCGGTCTCAAGCATGGTGTCCTCGTCCTCTCCCGGGAGACCGTTTATCAGGTGAACTCCGACGCTTATTTTGTCCGACGCTTTCCTCAACTTTTCGTATCCCGAGACGAAATCCGTGAAACTGTGCCCGCGGTTTATCCTCTCCGCCGTCCGATCGTCAGCCGTCTGGAGCCCGAGCTCAACCGTCAGGAACGTGCGCTCCGCGAGCTCAGCGAGATACCCGCATACATCGTCCGGAAGGCAGTCCGCTCTCGTCGCGACGCTCAGACCAACGACTCCCGGAACATTGAGCGCCGGCTCAAACCGCTTTTTCAGAATATCAAGCGGCGCGTATGTGTTGGTAAAAGCCTGAAAATAGACAATCCCGAGCGCGTCCCGCCACTTGCGGTGCATCACCACGAATGCACGGTTCACCTGCTCCGTGACCGGCACCTCCGGCTCCGCGCAGAAATCTCCCGAACCTCGCGCGGAACAATAGATACATCCGCCTGTTCCCTTCGTCCCATCGCGGTTCGGGCAGGTGAAGCCGCCGTCGACAGGGAGCTTCGCGCACTTCTTCCCGAATTTCTTTTTCAGGAAATAGTCATAGGTATAATAGCGCTTGTTTGAGTCGCTGTACGGAAACGGGTTAGTCTGGCTCTGTGTCGGCATATTGTTTCTCCAGTCAGTTCATTTATCAGAAATAGAATTTATATCAAACTAATTTTATCACTCCTGAACGGAAAATTCAAGATATCAAACGTTAATATATAACGCTTGACATCCGGGCGCTGATGTGATATACTATATTAAAAGATAAATCTACGCTCTCTCAGGAGTTTTAGTATAATGGAACTTAAAAATCTTCACGGACGAAAAGCCCGCATGCTTCTCGTCTATCCCGACTACACAGACCGTGACTGCGCCAGAAAGATGAGCGGCGGCAACTACAGCGAGGGTCTCGCTTCGATCTCCGCCGTTCTGAAGCAGGGCGGACACCACGTTGAACTGCTACACCTGCTGAACCTCCACACCGAGGAGGACTTCAAGAAACGCCTCAGGGAAAAGGGCGAGTTCGACATAATCGGCTTCTCGATAAGAACCACCGCTTTCCCGGACTGCCAGAATTATATCAAGTGGACGAAGGAAGTTTATCCCGACGTCTTCATCATCTGCGGAAGCTATCACTGCACGCTCGTGCCGGATGAGGTACTCGCAGTTGACGGCGTCGACTGCGTGTGCGTGGGCGACGGAGAGTACCCTGAGCTTGAGCTCTGCGACAAGATGACCGCCGGTGAGGATTACACCGACACAAAGAGTCTCTACTTCAAGAACGACGACGGAACATTCAAGCACAACCCGATAGCGCCGCTCTTCGCCGACCTCGACCGGATACCGATACCGGACTTCGATCTTTTCGACTTCGATAACCTTGAGTCGTCTAAGGTCGGGACCGCGATCGTCGTCGTCAGCCGCGGCTGCTTCTACAACTGCACATACTGCGGAAACGGAAACTTCCGTAAGGTTTACCCGAACAAGAAAATTTACGCCCGCTTCCGCTCGCCGGAAAACGCCATACTCTACCTGAAGACCCTGCTCGCGAAGCACCCGTATATCAAGTTCATCAACTTCCGCGACGCGATCTTCAATATGTTCCCGGACTGGTTCGACAGGTTCATTGATATGTACAAGGAAGAGATAGGTCTTCCGTGTACCGGAAATATCCGCTTTGATATCCTCACCGAGGACACTGTCAGGAAGATGAAAGAGGCAGGGTTCTACACGATCGATATGGGTCTCGAATCCGGCGACCCCGAGATGAGATTCAAATATCTCAGACGCTACCAGACCGACGAGATGATCATCCGCTGCTCGAACTGGTTCCACAAGTACGGCATCGCGCAGCTCACCTACAACATCATCGGTCTCCCATTCGAGGACATTCACCGCGCGCTCAAGACGATAAAGCTCAACGCGCGCATACGGAGCGACCGCACCATACCGAACATCTTCTATCCGTATGAGGGAACGCCGCTTTACGAGATCTCAAAGGAAGCGGGATTCATACCGGACGGCGACTTCACACAGCGGCGCGTGCCGCTCGTACAGCCTCAGTTCCCCGAGGAGCAGGTTCTCTTCATAGAGGCGTATTTCATGCACTTCGTGAAGCGCTACAGGCTCGCCTACGCGATGCCGAAGGGAATCGGAGGCATATATGAGAAATGGCTCGATCACCGCGTCACGGGCAAGCACGTGCCCTACAAGACGCTCGTGTGGTGGCATGACAGATACACGAACGTCCGCAACAGTCTGAAAGACTTCCTCGTCAACCGTATGCCGAAGCTCTACGTGAAGCTCCGCATGATCAAGCACCACAGGCGCGCCGAGAAGAATATCAAATAACAGCCCGCAACCGGGTCTCACGGAGGATAAGATATATGAAGCACTATATAGACCGCAGTATCTGCATCTGCTGCGGAACCTGCGACGTGGAGTGCCCCTTCCACGCGATAATAATAAGCCCCGAGGGCAAGTTCTCGATAGACGACGAGAAATGCAAGGACTGCAACATCTGCGTCAACGTCTGCCCGGTCGACGCGGCAAAGAAAAAAGACTGACGGTCGTCGGGAAATCAGATGGCGGCATGGGTAACTCATCTGATGATAGCGGACGAAGTTCTGAAAGCGATCGACCGGCTCGACCGCCGCTCGTTCTGTATCGGAAACATCGCCCCGGACTGCAATATCGAAAGCGCGGACTGGAAGACCTTCACACCGTCACGCGAGGTGACACACTGGATAAAAGGAAAGCGCAAATCCTTTGACGACTGCGAGGATTTCCGCCTGAAGATGATAGTTCCGCGGACGGGCTCCGATAACGCGGAGTACTCATTCCTGCTCGGATATTATTCGCACCTGCTGACCGACGCGGCGTTCCAATCGATGATACGCGACGAAAAGCGCGTCGCCGCGGCGTGGAAAAGAGTGCTGGCGGATGACAAGCTCCGGGAAATGGCAAAAGGCATGACGCCGGACTTTGATTCGATAAAGAAGCTCCTCCCGCCCGGCGTCCGCTTCCATGGCGTCACACGCACCGAGGCAGAATATCTTCGGAAAAATCCGGGTTCCGGATATCTCACCGAGATACTGCCGCTCAGGGATTTTCCGGATTACATCGATTATCTCCCGCACGGATGTATCGTCAGAAAGATCGGAATCATGGGATATATGCCGGATGATTCTGTTCTGGAACACGATACCGTTGCCCTGTCGGAAAAAGAATTTTCGGATTTTGTCCGGGATACGACAGAGCTCGTCACCGAGAAAGTCAGCGGGGCACTTGCGCTTCGCGGCAAAAAATATGTTACATTATGAAAGTGGTTCCGCGCCATCGGCGCGTAACCACTTTTCATTCTATCTCGATATCGAGCGGCTTGTCGATATCCTCCGACACATACTTTCCGTTCTTCCTCCGCTGTCTCACGCATTCGGTGAGAAGATACTCTATCTGCCCGTTGACCGAACGGAAATCATCCTCCGCCCACGCGGCTATCTCAGAATACAGCTTCTCTGAAAGCCGCAGCGGTATCTGCTTCTTCTCCGCCATCTCAATACAGGCTTCCGGAATTGACGACCGGCTGCGCGTCGCGGTTGCCGCAGAGCACCACAAGCAGGTTCGATACCATAGCCGCCTTGCGCTCCTCGTCGAGCTCAACCGTCTTATTCTCACTGAGCTTCTCAAGAGCCATCTCTACCATTCCGACCGCGCCGTCGACTATCATCTTTCTGGCGTCGATTATCGCGGACGCCTGCTGACGCTGGAGCATCACGGCGGCGATCTCGGGCGCGTAGGCGAGATAGGTTATCCTTGCCTCGATTATCTCGAGTCCCGCGCTCACGACCTTCTGCTGGATCTCGTCGCGTATCCTCGAGGCGACGACATCGCTCGAGCCGCGGAGACTTCCCTCATCGGCAATACCGTCTCCGGTCGTGTCGACGTTCGGCGCGACGTCGTACGGATATATCCGTACGATATTCCTGAGAGCCGAGTCGCACTGGAGCGACAGATACTCCTTGAAGTTGTCGACGTCAAACACCGCTTTCGCCGTGTCGACGACCCTCCAGATGACCGCGATGCCGATCTCGACCGGATTTCCGAGGCAGTCGTTGATCTTCTGGCGGTTGTTGTTGAGCGTCATCATCTTGAGCGATATCTTGTTGTTGATCTGTACCTCTCCGGTTGAAACCGACGCTCCGCTTACGTTGATTATGCTCGGCGCGGACGTGCCGACGTCGCCGCTCTGGTTGAGCTTCGTCTTAGCCGCCGGATTGACCGATGTGCAGAACGGGTTCACGAAGAAGAATCCCGGCTCCCTGAGCGTTCCGACATACTTTCCGAACAGCGTCAGCACGAGCGCCTCCTGCGGCTTCAGCACCTTGAGTCCGAGGCAGAATATCCACCCGAGCAGCATCCAGAGCACAGCTATGACTATCAGCAGAATCCCGCCGACCGGGCTGACCGCGCTCACGGCTACACCATCGTAATAGTACCCGCTGTTCTCCACCATCACAATTCCGACGATAAGCAGCGCGATCGACAGTATGTACGCCAGTATCGTCAGCAGAAGCACCGGCATTCCCCGGCGCGCCTTCTCAATTCTTATCTCTTTCAAAACAAATCCCTCCTGTGATTTATGTTGGTATCATTATGATATCATATTGAGCCGCGTTTGTCAAGTGTTTTTTGAAAAATTCCATGTAAAATTCACGTAATTCACGGAACACACAAACAAATCCTTGACTTTTCCCATATAATAAGCTATAATTATATATACAGCAGCCGCGGAGGAGGATCATATGAAAACAATAAACTGGAACGGAGAAACATTTTACGGGTCTATCCCGAAAAACCAGAACACCTTCTTCGAGGTGCATATGTGCGGTCACACTCCGCCGAACCCGGAATATGAAATGTACAGATATGACAACATCGTCCACGTTTTCGAATATGTCGTATCCGGAAAAGGTACGATCGAGACAAAGGAATCGCGCAAGGACGTCGCTGCGGGAGACTTCTATTTGCTGAAAAAGGGCTTCACCGGACACTACCGCTCCGACCCGGAGGATCCGTACGACAAGATATGGGTGAACGTCAGAGGCGAGCTCGTCGACCGCCTCTGCGAGATATACAGGATATACCAGCCGGTCACTGTGATACACTGCGCGGACGACACAATAAGCCGCTGTATAACGGAAATACATGGATTAATGGAAGAATGCGGCCCCGACGATCAGGAAGAGGCTATGCGCGTCTGCTCCGTCCGGATAATGGAAATTCTGTCTGTCGTCAGAAACAGTGAAATATACCGCGACAGCTTCAAGGCGGCGTCAACGGCTGAGATGGTGAAGGACTACCTCGACGCGCACATATACGATGACATCTCGCTCTCCGTCATCGCGAAGCTGCACTTCATGCACGAGTCGACCATAATCCGCAAATTCAGCCATGAATACGGCATGACGCCAATGAAATATCTGAACTCCATAAGGATAAACGCCGCTAAAAAAATGCTCCACGACTCGATACCGATAAAGCAGATCGCGTCGATGCTGAGGTTTTCGGACACGTCGTACTTCTCGCTCTGCTTCAAGAAGGAAACCGGGATATCTCCGACGGAATATTACAAATCGGTATTCGGATGGCGCAAATAAATTACAAGCTCTTGCAAATTTTTTATATTGACAAGCTGGAGCCTTAGTAGTATAATTATTTATAAATATCAAGGAGATTGAGGTAATTTATATGAGAAAAACAGCATCACGCATAGCGGCGCTTCTTCTCGCCGCAATGACACTCCAGCTTTTCGCCTGCGGAAACGACGCCGGCACGACAAATACCGGGAACGACACATCTTCGGGCGACACCGAGACAACAGCGCCCGAGACCGAGAAACCGTTCGCGGACAACCTTGGTGAGTACGACTTCGGCGGAGCGGATTTCACAATGCTTGTCCGCGAGACGAGAAACAACCTTATCTGCCCTGAAAGCGAGACCGGCGACGTTGTCAGCGATTCGATCTATAAGCGCAACGAAAAGATTGCCGATCGTTTTAACGTGAACATCAAGTCAGTCACTCTCCCGGACGAATCTACTCAGTGGAACCAGCAGCTCGAGGGAGAAGTCATGTCGGGCAGCGGCGACTACGACGTCGTCATGCCGGACTACTGGTGGGGCTGCGAGACCCACGGTCTGTTCCTGAATATGCTCGACTATGACGTGCTCGATTTCTCCGCGCCTTACTGGTGCGCCGGATGGAACGACAGCGCGACGATATACGGTCAGCTTTACAGCGCGGTCGGCTCGATGTCGCTCGACCTCATCAGAATGCTCGAGGTCATATACTTCAACCCGACGCTCATCGACTCGCTCGGGCTCGAGAACCCGTATGACCTCGTGAACAACCAAAAATGGACGCTCGACAAGATGACCGAGATGGCAACCGCGGCGCTCTCAGACCTCGACGGCAACTCGGAATACAACATCTCGAACGACCGTCTCGGGTACGCCTGCGACCTTCAGGCGGGGCGCGCCCTGCTCGCCTCCGCCGGAATGAAGATCGCGACACCTACCACTGACGGCGCGTATGAGTACAACTTCATGAACGACCGCTTCGTCACGATGTACGACAAGGTCTATGATATCATCAACAACAATAAAGCGTGCTACTACCTGAAAAACGGGTCGGTGGACCTCGCGACCGGTGATATCGACCTCAACGCGGTGTTCAAGAACGACAATCTTCTCTTCCTCGGCGCGTTCATCGGAAACACCGACAATCTGCGCGACATGAAGACTGATTTCGGCATAATCCCGACGCCCATGCTCGACGAGAGCCAGGAAAACTACGTGACCTACAACCTCGGCACCTACTATATGGCGATACTCAAGACCGCGAAGGATCCGCAGATGAGCGCCGTCATGCTCGAGGCTCTCAACGCGGAGAGCTACAAGAGCGTCGTCGGAACCTACTTCGACACCGCGCTCAAGGGCAAGTACAGCCGCGACGAGGAGACCGCGAATATGCTCGACCTCATCCTGTCAAACGCGTTCTTCGACTTCACCTTCGTCAACGAGACCGCGACAGACCACATCGTCATGTGGTTCTTCAACCAGATCGTGGACAAGAAGGAAGGTATCATGTCCGCATACGACAAGCGTAAGACCTCGTTCGAGAAGAAGCTCACCACTCTGCTCGAGACATACAAGAACAACTAAAATCCTCTCCGGGAGTGCCGCGGCAAAAAAACGCGGCACTCTTTTTGTCGGCTGTCGTTTCCTGTCGAACGAAATATTCAGGTAAAATATGGAAATATACTTGATTATTCCCATAAAATGGTGTATAATAGTATCACAACATAAAAACAGGTGATCGGAAGCGGGAAGCATCCGATCAACCGGAATATAAGGAGAAACATGATCATGGCATTACAGGAGACCGTCGATGGCATCGAAATAAACTATTCGGAGCGACGTCCCCGCGCGAGTGCGTGGTGCGCGAAAGGTTCCGGAAGAACGACATACGCGGCGACAAGAGCTGACGTCGTCGCGATACACAAAAAGAAGCTCGAGCTTGACCGCGAGTGCGAGGAAATGATCCGGCACTGCAACGAGGTCATCTTCAAGCTTCAGAACAGATAATGAGACAGACCGGACCGCCGCAAAATTCAAACGGCAGTCCGGTCTGTTTTTGTCTGTTATCAGAGCGTTATCTCATTGACTCCGGCATGGAGCGAATATGTTCCGCCGCACTCGAGTCTCGCGCTCACTCCGTCCGGAATCTCTATACTGAAGTTCACCTGACCTTCGCGCTTGACGAATCTCACGGCGACCTTTCCGTTCGGGGTCGTTATATGACCCTCGGCGGAGTCGAGACCGTCCGCGAGCCGCGGCTTTATGACGATGTCCTTCCAGCCCGCGCCCTCTTCGGAGATACCGAGCAGATAGATGAACAGATATCTCACGACCGCGCCGAACATCGGGTGGTTCTGCGAGCGCTTGTAGGTCCACTCCTCCGGGAAGGTCGTGCATCCGGTGCTGCGCCAATGACCGAAGGAATACGGTCCCTCAGAGGTGAGGAGGTTATACGCGAGGGTCGCGTATCCGTGCTCGAACAACACGCGGATAAGGATATCTGTTCCGAAAATGCCGGTGTCGAACCATGTATTCTTCGTATAGTGCTCAACAAGATGCCTGAGCGCGCGCTCGTCGCCCATTCCGAGGTCGACCGCGAAGCAGTTCGCGCCCTGCACGTTCTTCGCGAAGTCGCCGGTCTCAGGGTCGTAGTACTTCCTCGCCATCGCCGCCTTCTTTATCTCCGCCCTCTCCTCGAGCATCGGGACAAGGTCATCGCGGCCGAGGACGCGGCAGAACTCAAGGAGCCGGTTTATCGTCTTGACGTAGAAATAGTTGTTGACAAACGGCTCGGGTATCTCAATCTTTTCAGGCGTACACCAGTCGCCAAGGCACCATTCACCCTTCTGGTCGCTTACAACAAGGTCGTCCTCACTGTGCGCCTCAAGGTAATCGAAATAACGCAGCGTGCGCGGCAGGAAATCCTCAAGCACCGACTTATCGCCATACATCCTGTAGTATGTATACGGAACCTCCGCTATAGCGCAGCCCCATCCGCCGGGTCCTCCGCCGCAGCGCGTGTACGGAGCCGTGTACTGTACGTGTCCGCTTACTCTGTCCTGGCAGTCCGCGATATCTCCGAGCCACTTTCTGTAGAACTTCTCGGAGTCAGTCATCATCATGACGCACTCGCAGACAAGCTCACCGTCGCCCGTGTAGCCGCGCTTCTCAAGATGCGGGCAGTCTGACGGGATGCCGCAGTGCATATTGTCAAGCTGAGTGCGCAGGTAAGTCGAATACATCCAGTCAAGCAGACTGTTCGATGAACTGAACGCCGATGTCACCGCGACGTCGCAGTGCTCGACCGCGCAGGAGACAATCTCCGCGTTCCTGGATACCGCCGCATACCTGAACCCGAACCAGCAGAACTTCAGCCCGCACTCACGCTCGTCGTCGCCGACAATGAAGGAAGCCTTCTGTCCGTGATTCGTGTATTCCTCGATGTGTCCGTAATTGTCAAGGCGCTCCGAAACACGGAGAGTCAGCTTTCCGCCGTCTCTGTTACGTGCCTTCACTATCGGCGTGCCGGTGATGTTCTCGCCCATGTCGTAGATGAACTCGTCCTTTGTCTCGCCGATGAGCTTCGGGACGATATAGCGTATCACCCTGTCCGGCGGGCAGTCTGAGAACATATAATCGGTCTCGGGACCGTCTATGATCGCGGGAGCCTTCCAGTCAGAATCGTCAAAGCCGACTCTGTTCCAGCCGTCAAGCGCGTATTTCGTGTAATCGTGATGCTCGCCATAGAACATATTCCATGATATTATCTCGCTCTCATGCCACCTCATCCACTCTCCGGAGAGTATCTTACCGGTCGTGCCGTCCTCATATGTCAGGTCTATTACAAAGCAGAGCTTAACATCGCCGTAATCGTTGACCTTTCCCCACGGATTGCCGCAGTTATACCATCCGGGCGCGAGAGACACGCCGACGCAGTTATTCTCTCCGGTCAGACGGGTTATATCGATCTTCCTCGCGTAAACGCGGTGCGCGGGCTTTTCGCCGAAGACCTTCACGCACGGCTCACCGTCCCATTCGTGGAAATCGGAGGCGAGAGTGCCGAACAGATCGTCGTCCGCCGCCTTGCCGTTTATGTAAAGGCGGAACATTCCGAGACCGCAGATCGTGATCTCAGCGCGTGTCACCTTTTTCTCAGCCGCGAACTCACCGCGGAAGTACGGAGTCTCGTTCTTTTCGGACGGAGTGAGCCACTTCGCCTCTCCGAACATTTCTTTCAGGTTCATATTGAATACCAATTGCCGGTATCCGACCGGCAGTTCCTTTCATGGTCTTGATTCGATTATACACTAAAAACGCCATTTTGTCAATAAGCCCCGGAAATTAATGACGGAATCGGTCAAATACATCCTGAAAGCGGTCAAGAAAACGGACCGCCCGACGGCGATCCGCTTCACATTCAGTCTTCTTCGTAATAGTCCTTCTTCAGGCAGGTCAGCCGCTCAAAGCTCTCCGGAGCGTCTCCGAAATCCGGGACGTCCATCAGCATTCCGTCCCTCAGCGCCGACTCATGCGCTATAAGACCCGGAAGCATGTACCTCGCGGCGTCCCACGCGTTGTTCGGCGGGAGCTTCTCCTCAACCACCGCGCGGCAGAAATCGTCGACGAGAAACGCGTGCGTGTTGTAATGCGGTCCCGGAGCGAGCCTGCGCATAGCCTTCGGCAGTCTCGAACGATCCTGTATCGGCGAGAAGCCCTCAATGTATCTGACGCCGTTCGCCGGAGCCTCGAGCCCTCCGAGAGCCATCTCATTGTTATAGCGGCAGGTGTTGACAAGCTTTCCGACATTCTCGAGAGTGGACTCGCCCGACGCTGCTCCGCGCTGGAACGTGTGCTGCGTCACGGAGCACTCATACGAGCCGAGGTCATGTAGGACGACGGCTTGTTTATGCCGACTCTGCGGAACTCGTTCAGACGGACGACACCGCCGCCGCTCATGCGCAGGAGCGCCGTCTCGTTCGAGAACGGGTTGTCCCACTCATTCTTTCCATCGCCGTAGATATTGTCGGTGTGGAAATCATCCCTTAGACCGAAGCAGGACACCTTCGTCGCGTGCTCATGTATTGCCGACAGAACCATTGACGCCGAATGCGTCGGATAGAACATCGGCGGTATCCCCGCCACGCGCCGCCACGCGTCCCCTCCGCTCCGGCTGAAATCTCCGTACATCTCGGTGATATCGTGGTAATACTGGCTCTCCGCGTAGACAAAGTGACCGAAATCGCCCTTCTCGTACCTCTGGCGGCAGAATATCGCGCAGGGGTAGTAGTAACAGGTCTCACCCATCATATAGACGAGATGACTGCTCTTCACCTTGTCGATTATCTTCCCGATGTCCTCGACCGTGCAGGCGATCGGGACAGCGCTGTAGACGTTCTTCCCGGCGTCGAGAGCCTTCTCCACCATCTCCGCGTGAAGGTGGCGCTGCGTGAATATCGCGATACTGTCGAGATCCTTGCATTTCAGCATCTCGTCAAACGATGTGAAGCCGCGCTTTATACCGTGCTCCTTCCGCGATTTCGCGACGCGCTCCGGGAGAAGGTCACAGACCGCGACCTCCTCAACGTCCGGGTGCATTCCGAAGAGCTTTATGAAGTCGCTCGAGAAAGCGCCGAGACCGACCACGCCTATATGTATTTTTCTGTTCATTGATAATACCATTCCTTTCAGTTTGACCGATACGACCGCGGATCGTTACCGTTATACCTATATTATACAGCATTTGCCGGAATTTGCAATGGACAAAACGATTTTTTATTTGTATAATATAATCAGGACCCAAAGAAAGGAGTACAGAAATGCTCAATCTCAAAATGCTGTCGGACGGCGTCGGTATAAAAATGCTCGGCGTCCATGAAGGAAGACCTGTACCGCCCGTATATACGACCTGCCGCCGCGGGATGAAACGCTTTGACAGGTTCTTCTACGTGAAGAGCGGCGTCATAAACTTCGATCTTCCGGACGGCGGCGGGCTCTCGGCGGGCGCCGGGGACATCGTCTATCTCCCATGCGACTGCGAATATATCTCGCACTGGGACATAATGGAAGGCGGATTCATCTCGATGAACTTCATCGTCGGGGGAAACCCCGCGTCAAAACCTCTCGGCGACCGGATAGAAATCGCGGCGCACGACCGCTCGGGAAAGTATCTCGCGTGGTTCGAGCGCGCGGAGGAGATCTTCATGCGCAGCGACTTCGGCTACATATACGACTGCACCGCCATCTTTTTCGGTATAATCAAGCAGGTAGCCGCCGACAGCGCTGCCGACACCCTGAAGCAGGAGTGCGACCGCGTCTGGAACGCCGTCACCTATCTCAGAAACAACTATCAGACCGACGTCTCGGCGGAAGAGCTCGCGAAGCTCTGCGGCATGAGCGTGTCCGCCTTCCGCCGTGAATTCAGGCTCCGCTGCGGGGTCTCGCCGGTCAGATACAAGAACACCCTGCGCATGACGAAAGCGCGCGAGCTCCTGCGCGGCGGCGACTGTTCGGTTTCCGAAGCCAGCAGGCTCGTCGGGTGCCCGGATATTTATTATTTCTCGAGACTTTACAAGAGGGAATTCGGGGTTCCGCCGTCGAGAGATATGATAAGCATATAAAAATCAGGAGGATGTCACGCCAATGCCGCGGCATCCTCCTGAACTTTGATTATTCCCCGAAAACTCTCTTCACGGCGTCAAGATACCCGTACCCGTAAAGATCGTCCGGCTCGAGATAGCTCGTCTCGGTCCACTCGTTCCAGCTGTTCAGCGTCACGAGCTTCGGCTGCTCCGGATGACGGTCGAGATAGTCCTTCGCCATTCTCAGCGCCTTCTCGAAGTTCTCCGGCGTGTTGTTTCTCGCGAAGTACTCCCTGTAATTCCTGAAGCGCGGGTTGTTGTCCCAGCCTATCGACGCGTGAGGGAAGTAGATCGTCTTCGTGTAATTCTTCTCGATCGTCTCATACTGCCGCTTCACGTCCTCGAGGATCTCGAGATAGTCGCGGTTCATGTTCGTGAAGTGCGCGAACTGATAATGCGTCGTGCTGTCGAAGCCCATGCGCTCAAACTCCGCCTTCGTGATGCCTCCGTTCGAGTCGACGCCGGACAGGTTCGTGCCGTTCATGCCCCACGCCGCCGCCTGAAGATGCAGACCCGGGAACCCCGCTTTCACGACCTCGTTCCTGAACCAGTCGAGCGCCTTCGCCGCCTCGTCAGGTCCGCCGAGACCCTTCGCGAGGTTCACGAGGTCATAGATCATGAAGATCGGCTTACCATCGATCTTATAATACGACGGGTGAGAGAAGTACATATCGATCACGCGGTGTACGACCCTCTCGAACTCGGGGCGCGGCTGTGAGCCCTCCCATATCACCGTATTCGGGAAGGTGTCCGAGAGATTTATGTTCCAGACATTGTTCGCGTCGTGATTCGCCCACATGATGTAGAACTTCACAAGATCGTTATTCTTTGCCTTAAGATAGCCGTTGTCGAGGCACTGCTCAAGGAAAGGTCTGCGGTCGTACCAGTACCAGTCGTAGATGAAGACGTTGACGCCGTGATCGTGCGCGCAGGAGATCTGGCTCTCCATGACGTAAGGGTCAGCCTCGTTCACGTATCCCCAGAGCGGCTTGCGGTTCCAGAAGTACTCCGGAGTCTTCCTCGCCGAGTTCTTCACTGACTGCCACTCTCCCATGCCCTCACCCCAGAACATCCTCGAGCGCGGCTCGTCGCCTGTGTAGGACGGCCAGATGTATGCCGCCACATCGTATTTCTGCATTTTGTTTTTCCTCGCATTTCATAAAATGACGCTGAAAGCATCGTTATCTGATTATATCATATCAGAAGCCCAGTGTCCATATCAAAGTCACAGATTATATGTCATCTCCATATTCTGTAAAGAACATAAGATTCAAGCGTATCGATATAATACAACCCGTAGCTGAGCAGGTCAAGCGCGCCTTCAAGGTCATACCCGCCGTTCACCTTATGTGCCGAAAGCCGCTCCTCGTATCTGCCGAATCGCTCCTGACCGACGAGATCGCGCAGGTTTCGCTCCGTCACGACGAAAACGCCGTTCTTATCCTCGGCGAAATCTTCGACGAGCTTACCGTTCAGGATGAACTGCCCGCGGCATCTTCCGTCAATGACATCTGACAACCTGTAGCCCTCAGCGCGCGTGTTCGGCTCACCGAAAGTCGCGTACGGTTCGAAATACCACTCCCCGGATGTCTCGTCACGCGCCGCTGTCGAATAGTTCCCGCTCTGCGGCAGAGTGAGTGAATCGACTGTGTTTCCGAGCCGGTCGACAATTCTCAATGTGTCGCCCGACCTTATTCCGAACGACGCATGATAATCGGTCTGACCTTTCCGCGTACCGAGCTTATCGCAGGCGATTGTCATGTATCCGCCGGACGGGATCGTTATCGCCGGGAAATCCCAGCTCTTTTCCTTCGTATTGCCGCCTTCGTCCACACGCGTGCGCACCAGTCTGTAGCCTTTCAGATACAGCGCGCCGCCGGAGTTCAGAAGCTCGATCATATCGCTGTCCTCGCTCAGGCGTGGCTGTTCATACCGCGCCTCGTTGAACACGAGACCATATTCCGGTTCTGAATATTCCGGGTCAGGTTCGAAAACAGCCCTAAGCGTCATGCTGCGCCGCGTCATCATGAACTCACCGTCGATATTCTTACCATCAACAGTCAGTTCTTTGAGACGCCAGCCACGTGCCGGAGAAGCCGCAACCGGTATGCGAAGACCTATAAGATACTGCAAAGATTCCTCGCTGTCCGCGTCGAGCGTCAGTGTGCTGATATTCACTTTGCCCTCGCCATCGATCAGCACTTCGAGATCTACGTACGGTGAATCGTATTTTTTTGAAACTTTATCCTTTACGATATCATATCTCGAGGCGAAGAACGTCGCGGGTGCCGACAGGTTCTCATGCCAGTTCGCGTTGCTCCCGCCGCTCGCGCCCCACGACGGCGCGTAATAGCGCATCTCGATGAGAGCGCTCGCTTCCATTTCACCAAGCTTCGACATAACATTGTCCACCCGCATAGTCGTCGACAGAAGGTCACAGAGGAAACAGTACACGCGGTTCCTGAAATCCGCGTTCCTGAAAAGGCTCTGGAAAACGGCGTTAAGTCTCAGCCCGCCGTCGTCACTGTCAAGCCGCCTGAATATGCTCTCCTCGACGCCGTCACCGTATCCGGCGGCAAGATCAAGATCCTTCAGAAGGAACCTCCATCGTCCGTCCGCTCCGTACTGTTCCGCGTCCGGGTCATAGCCGTTCGGATAGTATCTCCATACACGTACGTTGTTCTGCGGCCAGTCGCTGTTCGCTATATAGCCCTGAAAGCACATATACCTGATGAAGGAATCAAGGTCGAGCATCTCGGACGCCTTCTCGTAGAACCTCTCCTCACGCATATCGAGAGTCGTTATATAGCTTATCATCTTCCGGAACTCGCGGAGCTCGCTTTCTGGACCGTTGTCGAGTTCCCAGTCGCGCGGACTGCCGTCCACCTTTGCGGCGCCGTTTATGCAGGTTATGCCGTCCGCCGGCAGATTGTAGTTCGTCTCAAAATAAGTCGGGCTGTAATCCTCAAAGAGCGCCATGAAGCCGTAGTATTTGCCGTTCAGGTATACACAGACCGGCCGGTACTCCATCGTGTCAATGCCTATCTCCTTCCCGAGACTCATCAGGAACGGCGTCTGAATCGTCGTGTTCCAGAAATTGTTGCTCCCCGTGCGGAGGATAAGCGACTTGAAGCTCCCGACCGGAACGCCTGTAAGGCTCTCAAGCCCCGGATACGCGTCGAAGGTCATGACGTTCGTGTCGTCGTAATCATATCTCGCGAAAAGCCTCAGCGACTTATGCGAGTTGTTCCGGTTCCATCCGCCGGAGACGCGTACTCCGACATTCTGACCGAGCAGGAGCTCGCCGTCCTTCGTGTAGAACTCGACGTGCGCGGGCCGCTCCCACTCCCTCCCCTTCTGAAAGAAGTTCGCGTCCTGAAGCGAGTCGTTTGTCCATGTCGCCGGGCGATGTCTCAGGAAGTCGTCGCGTATCTTTCCCGGCACAAGTATGCCGCGCTCATAGCCGTACAGATCGTCCGGTTCGCAGACTATCGACACAATCATCGTCGAATACCTGACTTCAGGAAGATCGGCAATGATATATGTCCCGGTAAGGACATCTCCGACCTGCTCTTCGTCGACAAAAGCCGCGCAACGTATGATATTCACGCTCGAAGGGTCTCTCGCCCCGCCTCCGCGGTAGGTTATCGCGATGCCCTCCTCCGGGTCATAAAGCTTTGAGTCGATCGTCGGCACCGACGAATCAGTCGTATATCGTATCTCAAGCTTTTTGAGGAGTCTTTTCTCCGCGCCTGACTCAACATGAAGAGAGAAGCGCTCCTTGTATATTCCCGGCGGCTCAGTGAAGGACAGTCTCGCCGTATCCTCAGGTCGTTCCGCGGGCGGGTTCTCCATATTCTCTTCCGACACGACGGTCCCGGCGGTATCTGTCGTCTCAAGGTCAATCGTCTCGTCGTTCCCCGGCTCACCGGAGCAGGATGAAAGCATTGCAAAAAGCAGAAGGAGCGCCGGGAGACGCCTCAATATCCCGCGTCTCATCGCTCGTCGTCCGCGTCGTACATCAGAACGACATTGAAGTTGGAATTCTTCTCGCGTATATCGGAAAGCAGCGCGGAAACACCGGAGAGATCCTTCAGATTGACGGTATAAGCGAGCTCCATGACCGTGCCGGAGCTTATCAGGCGTACGCGCTTCAGGTCATAGCTCAGCGTGTGCTTTCTGAGCACCTCGTCAAACTGCCCGTCAAAGCTCATCGACTCGGGAACGCATATCTTCACGAGCCGTGTCTCCGGCTTCACCCTGCCGGCAAGGAACACATAAAGGTTGAGCAGCACCCCCGTCAGGACAACAAACGCGAGCGCCGGCAGCAGAAGCCCGAGTCCGGCAGTCAGTCCCGCCGCCATCGCGACGAAAAGAAACGCTATGTCCGACGTCTTCTGCTGAAGCGAGCGGAATCTCACGATTGACATTATGCCCGCCAGGCTGAAAGCACTCGCGATATTCGTCCCGATGACGGCGATAATCATCGCGATGACAGAGCTTATCGCAATGATCGTAACCGAAAACTCGAGCGTGAAGCCTTTTTTCCGGTTCATATAAGCGTAAAACAAAGTGATGAGCACACCGAGCGCCATGCTCGCGAGTGTTGTCAGTATTATGTCAAAAAGCACCGCCCCGGTGTTCACCTGTCCGAGACTTCCGAAAACTCCTGCGATATCGTCCATGTCATTATATCCTTTCTGCTATTAAAGACGGTTTGCCCGTATTTTGAATATGAAACGTTTTTCAGACCGTATTTTCCGATAAGCCGTGTCACCGCCAGCGGCAGGTTTCTACCGCTCTTGATCTCAAGCACCGTCATGCCATCCGGCATCGCGCGCTCTCCACCGCTCCCGCGCGTCAGATCGAGGTCGCCGGTCCGTATGCGCAGCGCCGAGTCGAACGTCACCCTGAGCCGCTCCTCGCCAGTGCCCGCGAACGCCAGACGCTCATAGCTGACGACCGCCGACGGACTCAGGTCGTCACGGCGTATGAGCCTGATAATATCACCAGCGAGCTTCCTTTCCTCCGCCGGCAGATCATCGGGAATGGTTCCATCGAGCCACAGACGTTCGTTCGCGCCAAGGGAAAGGCAGAGCCGGCGCTTTTGCGAGCGGCCGAGGTACTTCGATTTTATCTCGAAAAACGAGGCGGAATCCCTTTTCGCGTCCCCGTATACCCTGAGGCGGAGCTTATAGCGATACGGCTCCCGGTCGAGCGTCTGGTAATACAACCGCCTGTGCGGGTCGTCGAAATAAACGCTTGAGATTGTATACTCCTTTCCGCCGCTGTAGACGTCGGGCGGGAGTATGGCGCGGACTTCATCCTCGAGAGCGGCGCGCGTTTCCGGGTCGAGTATGTACTTGTACTCGCATCTCTCCAAAAATGTCGCATCTCCTTCCATATTGAGAAAGCGCTGAACAGAGCGGGTTCCGGCAATAAAAAAGCAGGGTGCCGCTGCTTTTTTCGCGAAAACAACCTTGAATCAGCGTTGCCTTAACTATTATACTACATTTTTCCCTCCGCGTCAATGAGTCGGGCCAAATAGTTGTCATCTCAGCGCGGACAAAATACGCGTATATTTTTGTGCAGTTTGCCACTTCGCGTCTGAACGACAATGAAATCCGGTTTTTCAGATATAAATACAATGTAACTATTTTTATAAATTTTCGCAAAAGCCCTTGTATCTGAGGGAAAAATGCGGTAAAATATAAAAGGATGAACAGGCGCGTGTGTTAAATTATTAACGGGCACTTCGGAGTCCGGCGGTGGTTGAGGCCGCGGTGGTTCATCGGTTATTTTTGCAAATAAAAAATTTTTTCTGGAGGATAAAATCATGTCTGTAAAAGTTGCAATCAATGGTTTCGGTCGTATCGGCCGTCTGGCATTCCGTCAGATGTTCGGCGCTGAGGGCTACGAGGTAGTCGCTATCAACGACCTTACCAGCCCGGCTATGCTCGCTCACCTTCTCAAGTACGATACCGCTCAGGGCGGCTACTGCGGCAAGATCGGCGAGAATAAGCACACCATCTCTTCTAAGGAAGCTACCGAGACCGAGCCCGGTTCCATCACCGTCGACGGCAAGGAAATCAAGATCTACGCTATCAAGGACGCTAACGAGTGCCCGTGGGGCAAGCTCGACGTCGATGTCGTTCTCGAGTGCACCGGCTTCTACTGCTCCAAGGAGAAGTCTCAGGCTCACATCAACGCAGGCGCTAAGAAGGTCGTCATCTCCGCACCGGCAGGCAAGGATCTGAAGACCATCGTCTACTCGGTCAACGAGAAGACCCTCACCGCTGATGACAAGATCATCTCCGCTGCATCCTGCACCACCAACTGCCTCGCTCCTATGGCTAAGGCTCTCAATGATTACGCTCCTATCGTCAGCGGCATCATGAGCACCATTCACGCTTACACCGGCGACCAGATGATCCTCGACGGCCCGCACCGTAAGGGCGACCTCCGCCGTGCGCGCGCTGGCGCTGCCAACATCGTTCCGAACTCTACCGGCGCTGCTAAGGCTATCGGCCTTGTCATTCCGGAACTGAACGGCAAGCTCATCGGCTCCGCTCAGCGTGTTCCGGTTCCGACCGGCTCCACCACCATCCTCACCGCTGTTGTCAAGGGCAAGGACGTTACCGTTGACGGCATCAACAAGGCTATGAGAGACGCGGCTTCCGAGTCCTTCGGCTACAACGAGGATCCGATCGTTTCTTCCGACGTTATCGGTATGAGATACGGTTCTCTGTTCGATTCCACTCAGACCATGGTCTCCAAGATCGACGACGACACCTACCAGGTTCAGGTCGTTTCGTGGTACGACAACGAGAACTCCTACACGAGCCAGATGGTTCGCACCATCAAGTACTTCGCTGAACTCGCGTAAGTTCTTGGTTCTTTGAGAACATATTCCTGCCCGGGGTTTCCCGGGCGGGAATTTTTATATATTTTTGCGCTTTTGCTATTGCTTTTTATCTACATATGTGATATAATAAGACCAGATGGAGGCGATATATAGATGAAACTCTTCAGATCCCGCGCGGAGAAGGAGCTTGACGGGATAATCCGCGAGCTCAGACAATACCTCGAGAACAACTACAAGGATCAGGCGCACATGATGCGCGAGAAGCTCCATGAGCGCTCAGTCGAGTTGCACGACTCAGGAAAGCTCTCAGACGACGCCTTTGCCAACTATGAGCGTATATACACGTCATATACGGAGCAGATGAAGAATTACAATCACAGGACGTTTTATCATTCCTGAAGAGAATTTATGGAGGGATCACCATGAAAAAGTGCTTATCCGTTTTTCTGATGCTTTCGCTCGTTTTCCTGATAATCCTCTCCGCCGCCTGCGACAGCGAAAACGGCGATGCGCAGGGCAATACGCGAAACGGCGGGATAAGTATCGTTAATACTCCGGATGGAGCTATGATGTACAAATTCGAATACATCGACTTACTGACAGATGACGACTACCTCATAGAATATAATATTGGCAACCCGTCGTTGGAAGCCGGAAAGTCATGGAATAACTCCCTGTATTTTCTTTCAGGACATATGGGAAAAGCCGCTGACGGTTATAATCATGCTCAACAGATTCTCACAGTATATGATGAACAGGCAAATATGCTCGTGAATACCGGCATAACAAATATGCTTGAGATAACCGACAATCTCCAGTATGCCTTCTATTTTATAGCCCCGATCTCGGATACCGAATATGTAGCACTTTGTAGTAAGCAGACGGCACGAATACCGCGGGACGCTGATAGTTCGTTTGAAGAACGAATCTTCCCTATCAGCCTTGTGAAATTCAACATTGATGGAAGCTTCGAAAATATCGCTGAATTCAGCTCAATAACTTCACATGAAGTATATGACATCAAGAATATGCTCGCCGATAAAGACGGTAATATATATATATACCTTTCTCACGGTCTATCGACCGACAAGGAAAAAAACGAAGAACCCGCCGAATGGGTGATCATGGTAAATTCAGACGGGAAAAATCCCACAGTTCTCGGCGCCCCCGACAACGCAATGCCATATGGAAGCAATTTTATCATGCGTCACACCGACGGATATGTCTACCTGTCCTACTGGGTAAATTATGACACGTCAAAACACAGATATGATTTCAGAAAAATTGACTTCGACGAGAAAAATTACGTCGTCACAGACAAGATACCGTCAATTGAGATAAAAGGTATACCATACGGCAGCAAAGAAGCCACAAGAATTCCCCTTCTCGGTGAGGGCTACGACGCATATTTCTATGATCATATCGGTCTGCACGGTCAGAACGGCGAAACCGAGACCCTTCTGTTCAAATGGATTGACATGGGGCTGTCGGTCGACCTTATCAATGACGTTGTCGTAAGCTCTGACAAGCTGATTTTCTTAAGGATACAGGACCTGATAGACGGAGAGACAAAATACGCCAAGATCTCCCTCGTCCCCGTCTCCTCAGTCTACGGCGAGGACGTTGAGACCCCGCCGACCCTCCGCCTCGCGATCGATCAGGAGAACAACCAGTATTCGACAAGAATGCTGAAATACGCCTCCTCCTTCGTCCGCAGTGAGAAGGGCTGTCAGGTCGAGATAGTCTCCTACTCCGACACGGAAGGCGGTCTCTCAGCGAACCAGAAGCTCGCGCGGGATATCTCTGCCGGTGATCAGCCCGACCTCGTCGTCTTTGGCGGCGGTCTGTCATACGAGACGCTCGCGAAGCAGGATGTCTTCGCGGATATCTACGGCTTCATCGACGCCGACCCGGATTATGACCGTCCGGACTTTCTCGACTGCGTCCTCTCCCCGTTTGAAAGCTCGGACGGGACGCTGAAACGGCTCGTCTCCGAGTTCGCGATACAGACGATGATCTCCGGAAGGAACACCGTCGGGGAGCTCGATTCGATGACGCTCGACGATTTCGCGGGGTTCGGCTCGTCGCTGTCCGACGGGCAGTATCTTGTGAGCGCTATCTCCTTTGACGGAAAGGGTCTGCCGGAAAGGCTTCTTAATAACACTCTTCCGGTGATGCTTGACGAGTTCGTCGACTTTGAGAGCGGCAAGTGCGATTTCGACGGCATCAGGACGCTTCTTGACATATGCACAAACTCGAAAATTCTCGCGGTGCCGGGCTTCACCGACCCGAAATCGCTCGCGGAGAAAAAGCTCCTATTCGCTCCGGTGTATTACTTCGATCTGGGATACTTCATGCTCGACCGCTACATGAGCTTCCCGGACGGGGACATCCAGTACACAGGTTACCCGACAACGACCGGGAATCAAAAGAACAGCGCGGTTTACCCGGTAATCTCCACCTCGATCATGAAGACGTCAGCCTCGCAGAACACATCTTGGGAACTGATAAAATACTTCATCGGAATGAAGGAGCGCGAAGCGGAAAAGGTAACGGAAGCGCGCGACGTCGCCGACCTGATGAACTTCCCGTGCACAAAGAAAGGCATCGAGGGAATGATAACGGTCGCCCGCTCCTACCGCTTCGGGATGAGTGCCGGTGAAATCGAGAACGACGACGGAAGTATCAGCTCAGTCATCTCGGTCAACGCCTACGACCTGCCGGAGGAAGAAAGCAAAAGAGTCAAAAAGAACTCCAACCTCGGACTTGAAGTATACTTCACCGATGAGGACGAGAAGGCACTCTGGTCGCTCCTTGACAGCGCCGGAAGAATCTACACGAAAGGCTCCTCAGTTCTGCCGATCATCACCGAGGAGGCGTCCTCTTGCTTCGCCGGGGTGAAGAGTATAGACGACGTTGTCGGACTTATCCAGAACAGAGTCAATATACTCATAAACGAATAAAAATGTTTGGACCTGACGCGCGATCGCGCGTCAGGTCCTTTTCAGTGCTCCGCGAGCTTATCGCCCGCTCTGACTATTTCGGATGTATCCTTGAAATTATGGTGGTAGACCTCAATGATATACTTCCCGGCGTAACCGGTAGACTCAATACGGTCGATGACCCGGTCGACGTCGAGCTCACCGGCGTAAGGCAGACGGCACTCGCCGTCCTTCCAGTCGTTTATGTGTACGTGGACAATGTCGTCCCCCATCGCGTCGAGCATCGCGAACGGGTCATACCCGCCGCGCACCGTCTGCTTCAGGTCAAAGACGAACTTTATGTTTCCCGCACCGATACGCTCTCGAACCTCTTTCATGAATACCGGGTTGCCCGCGCGGGCGGTCGATACATTCTCGTGCGCGAGCGTCACACCCTCGCTCTTCGCGACCGAGATGAGATTCGACACCACCTCGCAGTAATTATCCATCCCGAAGAACGGAGCCCTCGTCGCGTCGCCGTGAAAAACGACGAACTTCGCGCCGAGATACGCCGCGGCGTGAAAATACTTCCGGTACAGCTCCGCCGCCTCCCCCGCGCGCTTCTTGTAGGCGGAGAAGAAAAACATATACTCATACCCGGACGTGAAGGGGTGAATCGACGTCACCGTCGTCCCGGTCTCCTCACAGTGCCGTCTTATCAGTCTGAGATACGGCTCCTCCAGCTCAGAAAAGCTGTTCATGAATATCTCGACGTTCCGGAAACCGAGAGACGTGCAGCGCTTCACCGAGTCGAGCGTCTCCTCCGGGTAGAAACAGGCGCTCGACAGACCTATACGTGATCTTTCCGTAATATATCCTCCTTGCCGGTCAATTTCCGCCGGTTTTTATCGTCAGGCTGTCGAGAGAACCCTCTCCCATCAGGCTGACATTGTTTCCTTCCATCTTCGCGCCGTATGAACCGAACACCCTGCCGTCCGGCTCGAATATCTCAAAACCAGTCGTGTCGGCGATTATCCTGAGCCCGAACCTGCCGTCCGACGCGCAGACAGGCTGTCCTTTCCTGCCGTTCACGCTGAGCGTCCCGGCGCCGTCTATCTCAATGAAGTTTCCGAAAAGCTTCAACAGTATCGTCTCCTCCGGCTCCGAGAACCGGAACGATATGTCGCACGGGAGCGGCGCGCTCATGACAACGCCGTGCGAAGGGAGGGAGGTATTCTCCTCGGTTTCAGGGAAACAAGCGTCGACCTCGCGCGCGGGTTTCACTCTCAGATGACCATTTTTCAGCGTCATCTCGCACGGGACTCCGAGCTCACAGGTGAAATACTTCGAGCCGGTTCTGCCGAAGCGATTCCACGAGAGACGCACTCTCCGTCCGTCTGTACCCTCGAACGTCTGCGCCGCGTAGACATCCCCGAAGCCGAAATGCTCCGGCGCCGTGACCGGCGTAAAGCCGCGCGTGATGTCGAAATCGCCGACAATGGCACAGTCATGCGCTCCGGTGAAAACCCATCTCGTCTTCCCGCCGTCGTCAAGCGGGTAGAAATCCGGGCACTCATTGTCACCGGGAAGGTTCAGTCTCTGAAGCTCGCTCCAGTGCAGAAGATCACCGCTTGTCAGCAGCGCGTACTCGTCGCCGTCGAGATAGAGCGCCATCACGTACATTCCGGACGCGGGATCGCGGATGACCTTCGGGTCGCGGTTGTCGCCCTTGATGTGCGGGACGACCGGGTTTCCGGCGTATTTGTGGAAGGTCTTCATTCCGTCGGTGCTGTATGCCATGCACTGAGTGAATTTCTTCCCGCGGTTCAGCTCCCGGCCGTTTCCCGCCGCCGTGTAGAAGAGTATCACCGGATCATGCTCCGAATTCTTAAGCCCGAGCAGATTGTCATGGTCAATGACCGCGCTCCCGGAAAACATATCGCCCGTCTCATCCGGATACAGCGCGTCACCAAGCTGTTCCCAGTGGATAAGATCGTCGCTCACAGCGTGTCCCCAGTGCATATTTCCCCAGTCGAGCCCGACCGGATTGTGCTGGAAGAACGCGTGCCAGCGCCCCTCGTAATACACAAGCCCGTTCGGGTCATTCAGCCATCCCGTCTCCGCCGTCAGGTGGATCGCCGGTCTCACCGGATCCTCCGGCAGAGCGGGCTTTCTCTCGCTGAAACCGAAGCTCTTTCCCGATTCATGGATAACCTCGACGTCGAGTCCCTCGAAGCGTGAGATATCATAGTAGAATACGGTCTCAGGATTCGCAAAATCGACCCTCGCGTCGAGATCTGTCAGCAGCTTTTCTCCGCTTTTCAGATAAACCTTTGTCTTTTCCGCCGACGCTGAGGTCGGAACAACAAGATATCTGCTTTTTTCACTGGTAATCATAATAATCCCCTTTCAGAGCTTTTTGATCATAAGATATTCGTTTTTCAGCGCGCCGTCCGGCATCAGGAATGCGTCCGGATGTACACCGGCAAGCCTGAAACCACACCTTTCATAAAGGGCGCGCGCCCGCGAATTCCCCTCGGCGAACTCAAGCTCAATTTGCAGCGCTCTCTTTTCCCGCGCGGCGCGGTCGGCTTCTTCCATCAGTGCCGTGCCTATCCCGAGCGACCAGAATTCCCTCAGGACCGATATCCCGAGACTCACGCGGTGACGAATCTTCTTCCTCGCCCCGAAGCTCAGACCGCAGGAACCGGCAAGACGATATGTACCGTTGTCATCAATGAAACAGCAGATCATCAGGTCATTCTCAGACCCGCGGTTCTTTTCGAGATACTTCTTCTCGTCCTCGATCGGCATCAACGGGTCGTCGGCGCCGCGCAGAAGGAAATCCGTCTCGGTCGATACTTTTTTCAGGAATCCAAGCATTTCCTCGGCGTCGTCAGCCGACGGGGAGCGGAGAAGCGCGTCTCTGCCGTCCCTCAGCTTTATATGTTTTTCCTCGATTATCATTCCGTTCCTGCCTTTCCGGAAATTCATCAATGAAATTTCCGCGGTTTTATGGTATAATTAATTAAGAATACACTGAACAGCCTAAAATCAGTGTTTCCTTAAAACTGCTATGGAGGAAGATCAAATGAAAAAAATTGCAATGCGTCTCCCGGAGCGCTTCTCAGAAAAAGGATTCATGATCCTCCGCGCCGGGCTTCCGGTCGTCTCAACCGAGCTCATCGCCGTCACCGCGAAATACTCGTCGCTCACGCAGTTCGAGCGCGCCGTCGGCGTCGGAGCGCTGCGTGAAATGCTGATACATATCGCGATGTCGGTGACACTTCTCGTCGGCGGCGCACTTCTCTTCGACATAGCGGAGCGCGACATGAACAGATGACTGTTCATTCCTGATACTCCCGCAGTATCTGCGGAAGTCTCTTCTCTATCTCGTCGGTGCGCAGCTTGTCCGCCTCATACTGCCGTCTGAGCAGCGACGCGGGGATGAAATCGTCATATTTCTCGAAGACCGGCATCTCGTTCACGTTGACGAGCGCGGACTTGTCTATGCCGCTGTTCTTTACGATCGCGCAGAGCTCATGAATGAACTCGTAGTCGCTGCCCTTCTCCATCTTGAACATCATATAGTAACAGCCGTCGAACTCCATGTTCGAAAGCTTGAATCTCGCGGAATTGTGTGTGATGAACTTCCTGAGCGTTCTGAACGACCTTGTCCCGAGCCATGGGAACAGGCACCACGTGTAACCGCCGAGCGACACCATCGAATGCCTCAGCATCCCGGTATTTCTTGCCAGCGCGCGCACAACCTCGAGCCTGTGTCTCGCGTTCGGCTTGAGGTACGGGTATACCGTGTCCTCCTCAAGCACTTTCCGCATTCTCTCGAGAATTTTCGTGTGTATCTCGCCGTAGTCGCCGGGCCACGAGACCTCCATCTTGCCTTTTACCGACTTCACGTAGATGAGCTTTCTCGCGACGTCGAGCTCCTCTACCTCCCAGACCCTTCCGGCGAGCGCGAACCTGTCGCCGACCGGCGGCGGAGTGGTTATCGTTCCGATCTCATCCGATTCACATCTAACCGTGTAATCCTCGCTGTCCTTGAAGACCGCGTAGAACTTGAAGCTGTTCACAAGCCGCTCGCCCTTCAGCCCGACGATAAGCCCCTTTTCCTCGGTCAGCTCGATAAAATCGTTCTGGAGCATACCGACGAGCAGTGTCTTATAGTCATCCTTCGTGATCTCTGCGAACGGCGGCAGGGACAATATCCTCTCCGCCAGACGTTTCGGCGTCAGCTCTCCGGACGACGCGAGAGTGCTCAGCGTCTGCTGGAACGCGAGACTGAACGGCATCTTCTTGACCACGGGCGGCTCAATGAACCGCTCCTCGATATAGAGCTGCACGATCGCGATGGCGCGCAGAAAGCCCCACGGTATCAGCTGCGGGAGCGGCGCGTTCGGAAGCGGATTCTCCTCGCGGAAGACCATCATCATCTCCGGCGGTGTCCCGCGGCGTCCCGACCGGCCGAGCCTCTGTAAAAAGCTCGAGACCGAGTTCGGCGCGTCGTTCTGCACAATGCGCTCGAGCCTGCCAATATCTATCCCGAGCTCCATTGTGACGGTCGCGCAGACGACATTTTTCAGTTCGTCGTCCTTCATTTTGGATTCCGCTTCCTCACGTATCGACGCGGAGAGGTTTCCGTGATGGATGAGGAAATTGTCCCGGTCGCCGCGATTGTCGGCTATCTGCCGCATCGTCGCCGTGACATACTCGGTCTCCTCGCGGGAGTTCGAGAAGATTATCGCTTTCTTGCCCTTGACGCAGTCGTATATATACTCATATCCGGGATCAATCTCGACCCTGCCGGATGACTTTCCGTCAGAAGAAGTATCATTCTCGGCGGTTTCTGTTTTGTCAGGCTTCGCGGATATATCTCCGGCATTCTCCGTGACAATGGCGCCGCCGGTCGGGTTTCCGTCAGCGAAATCGTGGCTCTGGTCAAAATTCTCGCCCTGGATGAAGAAATGCTCCATCCCGAGCCGCCAGCGCGTCACGCTCTCTTCTATCTTCGGAACGACAGTCTCAACTCCCGTTCCGCCGCCGAGCCAGTCAGCCGCGAGGCGCGCGTCCCCTATTGTCGCGGAAAGCCCTATCCTGCGCGGCACACGACCGATCAGTCTCGCGAGCCGAACGAGCTGGCATATTATCTGATTTCCACGGTCGGTGCCGGTCAGCGTGTGTATCTCGTCGATCACGATGAACCGAAGGTCGCCGAACAGCCGCACGATGTCGTTCGAGCGGTTCATAAGCAGGCTCTCGAGCGACTCCGGCGTTATCTGGAGTATCCCCTGCGGATCCTTCAGCAGCTTCGCCTTGTGCGACTGCGCGACGTCGCCGTGCCAGTGAAAGACAGGGATGCCTGTCATGTCTAGCAGCTCGTCGAGCCGCAGGAACTGGTCGTTTATCAGGCTCTTGAGCGGCGCTATATACAGGGCGCCGACGCTCTTCGGCATATCCTCGCACATCAGGGAGATTATCGGGAAGAACGCCGCCTCGGTCTTTCCTGACGCGGTGGAGGATGAGAGCAGCAGATTCCTGTCCGTCTCAAATATCGCCTTAGCCGCGGCGATCTGCACCTCTCTGAGATCCTTCCAGCCGTTCTGATAGATGTAATCCTGTATGAACGGTGTGAACCGGTAGAATATCTCGTCGTCCCTCATTACGGCACCTCCTGATCTTGTTCAGAATCTCACAATTCTATGTCGTCAAAGCTTATCCCTCCGGACACGGAAGGCTTTTTCGTCTCTCCGGTCTCCGGCTTGTCGTCGCCTATGACCTTATCGTCATCGTTGTCTCCGTGCTTCAGGCTGACAACGCCGCTTCCGACGACATCGGAGAAAGTCGTCTCCGGGTTCTGGAAGAGGATATTCAGCACGGTCATATAGTCGCGTATAATCTCGCGCGGTGTTATAAGCGTGTCCGCCCCGGCGCGCTCAAGGCAGATCTTCAGAAACGCCGCCATGTCCTCGTCGGTCACTCTCGGCTTCCAGTTGTAGTTCTGAGCGTGCAGGTTAGTTATCCTCGCGATCAGCGCGAAGAGCTCATCGTCAGACAGACGGCGCAGCCTTATTACCGGACCGATCAGATTCTTGTAGCCCGCCTTCTGGAACTGTCCGTCGGACAGACGACTTCGAAGCGCCTCATAGCTGAACAGTCCGCGCCTTGTGTCCTCGAGAAACTGCGGCGTTCCGCCGAATATCAGCGCGAGTCCCTCAGCTTTGCCCTGAAGCGTGTCGTTGAACATCGAGAGCAGCTTTTCGTAGTTGTTCTCCCGCGATATCCTGTTCGTTATCTTATAGAGATTCACGCACTCATCGATGAACACGACAAATCCCCGGTAACCGATATGGCGGAAGAACACCGCGAGCAGCTTTATATACTCATACCAGTTCTCGTCGTCGATTATCCCGCCGAGCGGCACTCCGACGGCGTTTCTCGCCTCAGTCTTCGTGGAATATTCACCGCGCAGCCACCTGAGGCACGCGGACTTCTTCTCCTCATCTCCCGCGAGGTACGCCTTGTAATACGCCGTTATGACCGACGCGAAATCAAAACCGCCGATCTGTGACTCAAGCGACCGCGCCGTGCGGAATATTTTTTCGGTCAGACTCCTCGTGAATGCGTCCGAACCTATCTCGAGACCCTCTCCCGCCGTCTGCGATTGCAGATCGGACAGCCATCTCGCGATTATCTGCGGAAAAGCGCCGCCGTCCGGCGAAGACCTCGACGCGAGGTTGCGTATCAGCTCGCGGTAGGTCGCGATTCCGGTTCCCTTCGCGCCGCAGATGCGTCTTTCCGGAGACAGGTCGGCGTCCGCCGTGATGAAGCCCTTCTCGAGCGCGAAGCCGCGCACAAGCTGGATCAGGAAGCTCTTTCCGCTTCCGTACTTTCCGATTATGAAGCGCATCGAGCCGCCGCCGTCGCTCACCGCCTCGAGGTCGCCGAGCAGCGCTTCTATCTCGTCGTTTCTCCCGATCGCAATATATGGCGCGCCCATACGCGGCACGACTCCCGCCGAAATTGAGGCGAGAAGCCCGGAGAGTACCCTTTTCGGGATTTTCGTGTGATTCATTTCAGGCATCTTTTTATATCTCCCTCATAATCGCTTATCAGTCTGTATCCGCCGCCATCCGGCTCTATAACGCTGTCTCCGATAATGTCGTACGCGGTCTCGTTGATCCTGTCCGCGAGCGCGTCCGCGAGCATTCCGCTCTCCGACGCCGCTGTAAAGACACCGGAAGCGTCGCCGCCCGCGAGCAGACGCAAAGCCTTTATCGACGTCTCATCGAGCGACGCTATAAGAACCGCGAACTCATCATCGCTGTCAGCGGAAGTTTCAGGCATTGCCGGTGCGGCGTGTTTTTCGGGCTCATCAACAGAATCATCTGATTTTTCCGACACTGTCGATTGTACCGGCTCTTCCGGCAACGCGGGTTCACTGTCCGTGTGTTCAGGTTCATCAGACAGCATCGACGTCAGTCTGTCTGTAGTACTCCACGAATCGCGCTCTATGCCGCGCGCCCTTTCAAGTGAGAAATCACTCGTGACAGGCTCGTAGAGCTTATCATACTCATTCACGGCTTCGGCATCGGTGGTCTTTCTCTTCTTTTCGTTTTTATACGCCGGTAGGTTCTCGTCGAAGTACTCGTCGACGCACCTCCGCATCTCATCCGTGATATTCTCGACTTTGAGCCTCGACTTTATTCCGAGCGCCATCCGCACACGATTCTCACAGTACTTTATGACGTCAGTCACCGCGAACCTGAACCCCGGAGAGCGCGTGTAGGACAGATATTCCACGGTAATGCTCCGCTTCATGTCAAAGACACACAGCGCGCCGGCGTAAGCGTCTCTGGTCACCGTCGTCACACAGGACTTCATCTGCCCGCCGTCCCTCGAGAAAACCTCGCGGTTGACCTTATCGAACGCCGCGGCGATATGCTTCGAAAACAGATTTATATTATCCTTCGTGACATACCTGCTCGTCCGCCAATCATAATTCGACGAATAGGACAGGAACAGCGACGACGTCTCCTCACCCGGAGCCGGCGTCATGTAGAACTCCTTGAACGCCGCCGCGGCGACGACCTCTCCCGAAATCCCCGCGAGCCGCTCCGACGGACACGGAAGCTGATTTATCAGGCAGTAATCGCACACCCACTCCGCGAGATAACTGTCAATCCGCGGATACCTCGACCTGTACTGAAGCCAGATATCGACCAGCAGACCGATCCCAGTCTCCGGCGGGACAAGATTCGGACAATTCAGTATCTCATAAATATAAAGCAATATATAACTGTAATCCGTCCGCGGATATCTCCCCTGCCTGACCTCAGAGCGCCAATACAGATACCACTTCATCTGCGAATAACTGAGCTGATTATACTGCGGTATATACGAGAAAAACGACACCGGAGCGCACTCCGACGACGTCCTGTCCCAAAGCCGCTCGGCGTCCGGACGGAACCGCTCATAGAACCGGTAAGTCGTCTTCCACTTCGCGACAGACACACGCTTTATGACACTGTTCTCCGGCTCATAGACAAGATAAGGCTCAAGCGGCACCGGCTCATTCTGCTTCGCCCGCGTCTTCATAGACAACTCCCTGAGCCGTCTCGCCTCATCGCGCGGCGATGACGCCACAGGCTCACCCGAAAACGTCTTAGAATACGCCCCGTCCCTCCTCGGAACCGGTCCCGTACGCTCAGGAATCGGCGTCCCACCGGTCTCAGTCGTCCGTCCGATCTCAAGCTCTACCGTATCAGTATTCACGCGCCGCGCCGGATCCACCGGCCGCCTCTGCGGCAAAAGACTGTCAAGATCCCAGAAATCGTCTATATCGTCAAGCGTCGGGATCCTCTTCTCCCCGTCCTTCTTTTTGTCCAACCTGCGCACCACCTTTCACGGCTGTTTTATCAGCCTCCGGAACAATATCTTATTATACTATTTTATCACATTATTCAGCCAATGTCAAGGCAGAGTTTTTGCAGGGGGAACTTTTTTGAAAAAAAGTTCCCCCTGCACCCCCTCAAAAAACTTTATTCACAAAAAGCAGAGCACCTTTCACAGTGCCCTGCTCTTTTTTAACTGTGCGCCTCGGAATCTATGACCTCGTTCGTCATTACCTTCTCGGCGTCGGTTATGATCTTTGTCGCCATATCCCTCAGAATGTAGAACTCACCCTTGCCGTCCACCGTGTAGTACGCGCGGCGGGTTGAATACGGGTAAACCTTATAGACATGCGTGACACCGGCACGGGTCTCGATCGTCAGGGTCATATATAGATCCTTCGAATCATCAAGCGCCGCGATCTCCTCCTCGGTCATTCCGACATAATCCTGCATATACACCGAAAGCAGCGTCTTATAGAACTGACGGAAATTCTTGACCTCCGGCTTGAACCCTGTGTCACGCTCAGTGACGACAAGCTCCTGAGCCTCGCCCTCAAGATCAAATACTCTGGTCGCAGTCTCGCTGTCAACCGTGATAGTCCTGACATCATTGATGTTCATCATGAATATCGGCTCGTCAACCCATTTTATGAGATCCCAGTCGATCCACTCCATGCTGTGACCGTCAACCTCGGTTATCAGATTGAAGAGCAGCGAGTAGGCATAATAATTGCCGTTCTCATTCATCTCGCTGAAAACTATCGTCTGCTGTACGCCCTGATACTCATAGTAAACACTGAAGGCCGGTTCGAGAAGGCCATATTCCTTCAGTTCCTCCTCGGTCGGATCATACGCGAGAGTGCTCGTGCCCTGGAAATTCGTCAGCTGCTCGAGCGCGACAGAATAGTTGGAGTCGTTGACCGTATAGTTCGCGGGCGCAAGCATCTTATATGAGCCCATCGCCGCCTCGGCAGCCTTCTCCTCCTCATCGAGATATGTGATCAGCACCGTGATCTCATCGCCCTTCATGACCGCGAAATTCTTGATCGTGAAGTAATCGTTCGTGTTCATCGGGAGCGCGAGCATCGGCGTGATCATATTCTCAAGCGGCTGAAGCACCGTGTCGCCTATCGTCGAATCAAGAACGTACACGGCGTTTCTGCCCTTATAGCGCACGTAATAGCCGGCTCCGGTCGGGATCTTGCTTCCGATATAAACCGTATGCGTCTTGCCGTCGCGCGTCGTCAGCGTATAGTACGCCGGGTTGTCGCTGTCGGCAAGCCCGAACTCGGACATATCCTCGCAATCCTCAGTGACCCTCGTCATCGAAAGCGTGTAGCCGCAGCTGACGAACAGGGAGGATATCTTCTCCTTGTCGTACGGAGCCTCCGGATAACCGGTGACATAGAAGCTCTCGTCCTTATCGTCATAATAGAAGCCCCATTCTCCGGTGGAGTTGTGGACGTCTATCGACTGGATATTGCTTCTCTCTTCCTTCTCGAAGAGCATAACGCGGTCATTGGTGCCGAGCACCTCGCCGTCAAGCAGCTTGACCGTCTCCTTCGTGACCTCCTCGACGTAATTGACGAGCGGGAGCACCACGAAAAAGTACGCGCATATCGCGGCGGCGACTATCACCGCCATTATGATGATAGTCTTCTTTCTGCGCTTCGACGCCGTCTGCTTCTGCTTCTTCGAGATATTCGCGGATTCAGGAGCGGGGGCGGCAAAGAGCGTGGATTCGCTCTTCGCCTTTGCCTCAGCTTCTTCCTCTTCCTTTGTAGAATAATTCTTGTTTTCTTCGTTCATGCGTGTTTTCTCCTGAGCCATACGACGACGCCCGCGACAAGGAAGCCCGCCGGAATGACCGCCGTCAGGAATATCGTCCAGTTGGTTGCTTCCTGGGTGGTTATATCGAGCGACTCGTCGTCAAAGACCTTGAATTTAAGGTCGACCGGAACCTGCTTCTTGCCCATCGTACGCATCATGGCGTAAACGATATCGCTGTTTCCGTAAGCGCCGCGGCCGACATAATCGGTCGACGCGAGGTACTGCGAACCGCAGGCGAAAACGTAGGAATAATGCGGTGTGTTGTCAATATATCTCGACTCACGCGAGAGTACGATCAACGGATACTTTCCGGTCTCGACCTTCGTTCCGTCGACATACTTCTCGGCGTTCGACGAAGTGTAGAGAACCGTCGAGGTCATTCTTCCGTCCTTGGAATCCCAGAGGCGGTTGATCGGGCTCGCGTACTTGACGACCGTCTTCGGCGGCGTGCCGGTATTGGTCATCGAGCTGACGAGAGACGCGCCGAGAGCGTCCGGATCATACACGGCGTTCTCAGCCGTCGTGTTGCTAGAGTTGAGCGCGATCGGATAATCGCCGACGAGCGAGTAATGCTCGACGTCAAGAGAGCTCGACGGATCCTTGAGCAGCGAATTGTCGAACTGTATGCCCCACTCGGAAAGGAACTCCTCAAGCTCGGGGAGCTCGCCGGTGTCGGGATCCTTGAACACCATCAGGTTGCCGAAGCCGTCAAGGAAGTCGTCGATCTTCTCGATCTCTGACTTTCTGCCCTTTGTGTCCTCGGAGATGCCCTCGAAATCATAGCGCGGGTTATTGATTATCAGAAGACGCGCGTCCGGGTCGATATCTTCCTTCGTGAGATCGATCGTACGAAGCTCAAAGCCCGCGCTGTCAACAAGAGAGAGAAGCGATGAGAAATCCGCTGTCAGCGACTCACCGTGAGTATTGGTGATGTAGCATATCGGAGTCTCCGCCTGGGTCACCTGAATCATGGCGGATATGAACTTCAGCTCGCCGTTGAACGCCCAGGTCTTGCCGGACTCGTTCGAGACGAAGAACGCCTGAGCCGAGAAGTTTCTGAACTCAGTGCCGCTCTCGACGATGACGTTGGTGGTCTTGATATTCGAGACGGTCGTCGTCTTGTACTTCGTGACCGCCGTCGGGTTCTTGATTATGTCGATATACTCATAGGTGATGTTGTCATAGGACGCCGCCATCTCCTTGACGAGTGAGAAAATCATCTTCATCGCCGCGTCACTCTCAAGGTCGTCATACGGCTCGCAGAAAATGATATTTATCGGCTCGGTGATGTCGTCGAGCATAGCGCGCCCGGCGTCGGAGAGACCGTAAACGCCCTCCTTGGTCATGTCCACGTACCAGTTGTACTTATAGACCAGTGAAGAGAAGATCGCGTTGAAGATTATGACAGCCGCGATGACTATTGCCGTCAGCACTATGGCGAGAGCTCCGTATTTGAGCTTTCTTGTCGTCGCGGGATTGAAACCATTCATTTTCATCTGTATTTACCTCCTGCACTCATCACGACCAGCGGCGCTTTTCGTAGATGCGCACGGTGAGGAACATGAAAACGAAGCATATCGAGAAATAGTAAATGAGTGTCGCCGGGTCAAGTATGCCATAGCTGAAATTGCCGAACCGGCTGTAGATCGAGATCCAGTCTATTACGACGCGGACCGCGTAAACGTCGATGTAGCTCGTGAGCAGACCGACAAGCAGCAGGAATATGAGTATACCCATAGTTCCGACCGCCGCGACGAGCTGATTCTCGGTGAGCGACGAAACGAAAAGTCCGATGGCTATGAACGCCGCGCCGATCAGCAGTATGCCGATCGTGCTCGAGATGAGCACCGCAGTATTCGGCTCGCCGTACATATAGAGAGTCGGGAACATCATAAGAGCGCCGATAATGAACGTGCCGGCGAACATGGTGAACGCCGCGAGGAACTTCGCGAAGACCATCCCCATGAGGCTTATCGGCGAGGTCAGCAGAAGCTGCTCCGTGCGCATCTTCCTCTCCTCGCTGAAGCTCTTCATCGTGAGCAGCGGCACGAGGATTATGAATATGAACATGACTATCATGAAGTATGTCCCGACGCTCGAGTCATCTCCCGCCATCAGGGTGAAGAGTGAGAAAATGAACGAATTCAGCGCGAGAAACACCGCGATGAAAACATATCCTATCGGCGAGGTGAAATATGAGAGCATCTCGCGTTTGTAAATCGCCGTCATCAGTTATTATCCTCCTTGGTATCAGCGTCAGCGGATTCCTCCGGCGCGTCGGTCTCTGTCCCCTCCGGGAACTTTATGTCGAAGGAAGGCGTTTCGTCAAAGCCACTGGCGTCCTTTTTCGACTTTTTCGAATCCTGCTTCTTGTCGATCAGCGAGATGAAGATATCCTCAAGATTCGTTCCCTGCTGCTCAAGACCGATCAGCGGCATATTGTTCTTCGCGAGCGTGTAGAAAAGCGGCTTGCGGATATCGACGCCGGCGGTCGACTCGATCGAATAGACGAAGCTGTCACCCTCGCGCTCGCCGAAGAGCTCCGCAGTAGTTATCTCGGGTATCGAACGAAGAGTTCTGAGCACGTCGCGCTGCGGACCGCAGATACGCGCGTTCAGGCGTCTCGTTCCCTCGATCATCCTTGAGATGTTCTCGGTCTTCTCGTCCGCGATGAGCTTTCCGGAGTTGATTATCAGCAGTCTGTCGCAGACCGCCTGCACCTCCGGAAGAATATGCGTCGAGAGAATGACCGTGTGCGTCTCGCCGAGCGTTCTGATGAGGTTTCTTATCTCGATTATCTCCTTCGGGTCAAGACCGACGGTCGGCTCGTCGAGGATTATAACGCGCGGGTTGCCGACGAGCGCCTCCGCGATGCCGACTCTCTGCTTATAGCCCTTCGAGAGGTTCTTTATCAGTCTGCCCTTCTTGTAATCGTCCGCGATCTTGACGACCTCGCAGATCTCTCCGAGGTGCTTCTTGCGGTTTAGCTTGCAGCCCTTGAGATCATAGACAAAGTTCAGGTACTCTTTCACGGTCATGTCCGGATAGAGCGGCGGCTGCTCCGGCAGATAGCCGATGAAGCGCTTCGCCTCGGTCGGATTCTCGAGGATGTCCATCCCGCCGATAGAGACGGTTCCGGACGTCGACGACATATAGCCGGTGATGATATTCATGGTCGTGGATTTGCCCGCGCCGTTCGGTCCGAGGAAGCCAACGACTTCGCCCTCGTCGATCGAAAAGCTGATGTCATCCACGGCGTACTTGCTGCCGAAGCGTTTGACAAGGTTTTCAATTTGGATCATTTCATTCTGTCCCCCGAAATATGGCTGACATTATGTCAGCTTTTATCGTTTTTCCGAAAATTAAAAAGATTTTCACATACAAAAAGTATATCACATAATTATGAACATTTCCTGAACATCCGCGATTATTCTTACAGATTCAGCCAGAATTTCAAAAAGCGTCAGCATACGACATCTGACCGTCACATTGCCGTCACATTGGAGCGGGCGATATGACCGAAAGCATCGTGCCGCGCTTGCCGCGCGAATACCGGTGAGAGAAAAAGAGCTCCGGACGCTCCATCGTGCAGAGACTACTTACCGAAATATTCTCCGGCTTCAGACCGCGGTCTGTGAGTATCCGCCGGTCCATACCGGGAAGATCGGCGTGAAAACGTTCGCCCTTCTTTCTGACGAACCGCTCCGCCATCTCAGGTCCGGTCATCTCCGCGACCTCGTCTATGAAGTCGTCGCCGACCTCGTAGCAGTCAAAGCATATCGCAGGTCCGATCGCGGCGCGTATATTCTCGGGCGACGCGCCGAGCGAGACCATCTTCTGAACGCACACTCCCGCGATTCCCGCCGCGGTGCCTCTCCAGCCCGCGTGAACGGCTCCGACGATGTTCTTTACCGGATCCTCAAAAAGTATCGGCACGCAGTCGGCAGTCTTCACACCGAGCGTCACCCCGGGATCGTCCGTCACATATCCGTCCGCCGCGAACCCGTCCTCACGCCTGTCATAGTACCCCGCTCCGCCGTCGCACTTTCCGACGACAAGAACGTCCGTCGAGTGCGTCTGGTGCAGGCTTATGACCGACTCCGGTCTGACACCGACCGCCGCCGAGAAAAGCTCAAGGTTCCGGAGAACCACGGCGTCCTCGTCCCCGCGACCGAAAGCAAGATTCAGCGAAGATGTGTGCGGAAGTGTGCTTACCCCGCCGAGCCGCGTCGCGAAGCCGTGCGGACAAGAGATGTTGTCCGCGCGGAGATACACGACACCGTTCTCAGCCGTGACAAGACGGAAACCATCGTTTGTATTCACGGTAACACCTCCTCAGAGAACAAAGAGCTTGACCGCCTTTATCGCGTCGCCGTCAGGGTAGTCCCCGACCTCCCCGACCGCGAAAAAGCCGTCCGCGCCGTACAATCTGACTCTCGTTCCCACGGGGTAACCGACGCCGATCTTCTTTTCATATATCTCGCACCCGCTTCTCGCGAGCTTCTCGAAAAACGGCGGGAGCTTCACTGCCGGAATGTCCGAAAACAGGCTCTCTGTCGGTCTGAGCAGTCCGACGCGCTCGTCATAGTCAAGTTTGTCAAGCCCACCAAGCGTGACCGCGTCCTCTATCCTGAACCCGCCGCTCGCGAGTCTTCTCAGCGAACACATCGCCCCGCCGCAGCCGAGAGAGGCGCCGATATCGGCGCAGAGCGTCCTGATGTACGTGCCCTTCGAGCAGCGGACGGTCAGCATATATTCATCCGGTCTGTCGGTCGGAAGCGCGTCGAGCGAGTGTATCGTTATCGGTCTCGCCTCCCTCTCAACGGTTATGCCGCGCCTCGCGAGGTCGACGAGCTTCTGACCGTCGCGCTTGAGGGCGCTGTACATCGGCGGAACCTGCATTATGTCTCCGACAAAGCTCTCACATACAGAGATCACGCGCTCACGGTCAGGTATCTCCGACGATTCGGTGAGAACCTTTCCGGTTGTGTCCTCAGTGTCTGTCGTTATTCCGAGCCGGAGACCGGCGAGATATGTCTTCTCGTCCGAGACGAGAAAATCCGCCGCCTTCGCCGCGCGCCCGACGAGCACGACGAGAACGCCGGACGCGTCAGGGTCGAGCGTGCCGGTATGACCGACTTTTTTCGTGTTATAAAAGCGTCTGACCTTGTTCACGCAGTCGTGCGACGTGAAGCCGGTCGGCTTGTCGAGAATAAGTACTCCGGACGGCTCTGTCATATCTCTCCCGCCCCGTCGAACGCGCGCGCCTTGTCGAGCGCCGCAAGCTCCTCGTTTATCACCGCCATCAGCCTTGCCTCGGCGTCGTACTCGCTCGCCGCGTTAAGGGTGCATCCGGACGCGCGCTTGTGTCCGCCGCCGCCGAACACGGCGCACAGCTTTGAGACGTCGACGACGCGGTTCGAGCGCATCGAGACCTTGTAGAGCGTCAGGTCGTCGTCGCTCTGCTTGATAGTCATGCCGACCTCGACGCCCTCGATCGAACGGGTGAGAGAGATTATGTCGTCGATATCCTCGCGGGACAGGTTATTGTCCTCACGCATCTTCTTCGTGAAGTTGATGACCGCGACACGGTTGCCGTTATAGAAATGAAGATCATTCAGCGCGACCTTCGTGCCCATCACCTGGGACAGCGGGCGGGAGTCGTACATACGTCTCGCGACCTCCGAGTGGTCGAAGCCGTACCCGAGGAGCGAAGCTATCCGCATATGCGTCTCCGCCGTCACGCTGTCAAACCGGAAGCTGCCGGTGTCCGACATTATCGCGGCGTACAGGGCTATCGCTCCCTCACGACCAAGCGTTTTCTTCCCGCGCTTCTCAAACTCCTTCGCGAGGTCGCAGATTATCTCCCCGCAGGCGCCGAGCGCGCCGACATAGGTCTTCTCCGCGAACGGCGTTCCGAGCGCGTGATGGTCTATCGCGAGATATGTCCGCCCGGCGCAGGGCTCCTCGAGCTTTCCGAGCAGCTTTGACGCCGAGACGTCGACCGACACTATCATATCGGGTTCAAAATCGGTGAGTCTCTCCGGTCTCAGGTCGAACTCGTCGTCAGGTTCCTTTCCGAAGATGAACTTCAGTCTGCGCGGTATATCGTCGTCGTTCACGATTTCGGCGCGCTTTCCGAGCGAGATCAGCATCTCACGCAGCGCCGCGGCGCAGCCGAGCGTGTCCGCGTCGGGCCTCGTGTGGGTGAGGATAAGCACCGACGAAGGCTTCTCGAGTATGCCGCAGACTTCGCCGAGTGTCGTCAGCATCTCACTCATCGCTCTTCCCGTCCTTTTCGGCGTCCGGCTTCGCTTCGGTCTTGATCTTTCTGAACAGAGAATTTATGTGCGCGCCGTACTCGATCGAGTCGTCAGGCACGAAAGAGAGCTCCGGCGTGATGCGCAGATTGAGCGTCTCCGCCAGTCTCTTTCTGATGAACCCGGAGGCGCTGACGAGCCCCTTCTTTATCTCCGCTTTGTCTCCTGTCATCGACGAGAAACCGATCTTCGCGTACTTGAGGTCGGGTGTCACGTCGACATTCGTTATGCTTATGAAATTTTCCGAGACTCTCGGGTCCTTTATCTCGCGGAGGATAGAGGCGAGCTCCCTTGACATCTCTTCGTTTATGCGTCCGCGTCTGTAGTTTGGCATTTTACCGCTCCTTGCTGATTCATGTTCTCACTCCCGCCGCCGCGAAAAAACGCCGCCGCGGGTTTTATGGATATAATTATCGTATAATATATATTCTATCATATTCCGGGGAAAATATAAATAGGCTTTTGTAAATTTCTCGCGGAAAAAACGGATAAAAATATGTCTTCCGGCTCACGTATGCCGGAAGACGGCACATAAATCGCCGAAAATCGACTTACACCGCTATTTTACATTGAAATATTCATAAATTCGTGCTATCATATATAGTATAGCAATTTTTCTCGGAGGGAACACAAATCATGGTGGAAGTAATAAAGAAAGGCGCATATCTCGCGTACGGAAACACGCTCATCGTCGACAACGGCGGAGCGGAGAACCAGCTGCGGAGCCTTGGCAAGGATAATATAACAAAAGAGGAAGCGCGCCGCGGAACGATGGCGTGGTCGATCCTCTCCGCTCACAACAGCGGCAACGACGAGGATCTGAAAATCAAATTCGACGCGATGGCGTCTCATGATATCACATATGTCGGCATAATCCAGACCGCCCGTGCCAGCGGACTCGAAAAGTTCCCGCTCCCGTACGTACTCACCAACTGTCACAACAGCCTCTGCGCGGTCGGCGGCACAATCAATGAGGACGACCATGTATTCGGTCTCTCCGCCGCGGAGAAGTACGGCGGCATCTATGTCCCGGCGCACATCGCGGTCATTCACGCGTATATGCGCGAGATGATGAGCGGCTGCGGAAAGATGATCCTCGGCTCCGACAGCCACACGCGCTACGGCGCGCTCGGAACGATGGCGATCGGCGAGGGCGGACCGGAGCTCGTGAAGCAGCTCCTATGCCGCACCTATGACATCAAGCGCCCTGAGGTCGTCTGCGTCTACATGAGCGGCAAGCCGAAGCCCGGCGTCGGTCCGCAGGACGTCGCGCTCGCTATAATCGGCGCTGTCTTTGAGAGCGGATTCGTCAAGAACAAGGTTCTCGAGTTCGTCGGAGACGGCATCGCGAATCTCCCGATCGAGTTCAGGAACGGCATCGATGTTATGACAACCGAGACCACCTGTCTTTCCTCCATCTGGATGACAGACGACGAGACAAAGCGTTATTTCACAGTTCACGGCCGTCCCGAGGAATACAAGAAGCTCACGCCCGGCGCGATCGCGTACTACGACGGCGTCGTCAAGGTTGACCTCTCCCGCGTAGAGCCGATGATAGCTCTCCCGTTCCACCCGAGCAATGTCTACACCGTGAAGAACCTCATCGAGAACGCCTCCGATATCCTGCACGACGTGGAGGTCAAAGCGGCGGCACAGCTCGACAACCCGAATATCAGGCTCGACCTCGTGAGCAAGATCACGAAGGACGGAATCAAAGTCGATCAGGGCGTCATCGCCGGATGTGCCGGCGGCACGTTCGACAACCTCTGCGCCGCGGCGGATATCCTCTCCGGGCAGTCAACCGGAAACGGCGAATTCGCGCTCTCCGCTTATCCGGCGAGCCAGCCCGTGTATATCGAGCTTATGAGAAACGGCGCGGCGGCGAAGCTTATGGAGTCCGGCGTGACCCTCAGAACGGCTTTCTGCGGTCCCTGCTTCGGCGCAGGCGACGTGCCCGCCAACGGCGGGCTCAGCATCCGTCACTCGACGAGAAACTTCCCGAACCGCGAGGGCTCGAAGCCGTCCGGCGGACAGATCGCGGCGGTCGCCCTCATGGACGCGCGCAGCATCGCGGCGACGGCGGCAAACGGCGGCATCCTCACCCCTGCGACCGGGCTCGAGGTCGAGTACACCTGCCCCGAGTATCATTTCGACAAGGCGATATACGACCACCGCGTCTACCGCGGCTGGGGCAGCGCTAAGCCGGAAGCCTCGCTGAAGATCGGTCCGAACATCGCGGACTGGCCTGTAATGCCTGAGCTGACGAGCGATCTCCTGCTCCGTGTGGCGTCGGTCATCACCGACCCGGTCACGACGACAGACGAGCTCATCCCGTCCGGCGAGACCTCTTCCTACCGCTCCAACCCGATGAAGCTCTCCGAGTTCGCTCTCTCGAGAAAGGACCCGGCTTACGTCGGCCGCGCGAAGGAAGTACAGAAATACGAAAAGGCGCGCGAGGCAGGCGACGAGAAATATGTCACCGGCGACCTCTCCGCGGTCTATGAGGCGATAAAGAAGATAAACGCGACCGCGAAAGCCGCTGATATCGGCATCGGAAGCGTTGTCTGCGCGAACAAGCCCGGCGACGGCTCCGCTCGCGAGCAGGCGGCGTCCTGCCAGAAGGTTCTCGGCGGCTGGGCGAACATCGCGGTTGAATACGCGACGAAGCGCTACCGCAGCAACCTCATCAACTGGGGTATGCTCCCGTTCATCTTTGACAATATGGACTTCTCGGTCGGCGAGCACATCTATATTCCGGGCGTCAGAGAGATCATCGGAGCCGGAAAGTACGAGTTCCCGGCGTATGTGATAAGCGCCGACGGCTCCGCGCGTGAGATCACGCTGAAGATGGGCGCTCTCACCGACGACGAGAGAAAGATCATCCTCTGCGGATGCCTTATAAACTACTACAGGGACGGAAACTGATAAATAAACAGCGGGTGCGGGATTTTCGGAGCGGTTCTCCGGGAACTCCTGCTTCGCTGTCACAACATAATCATTCGGAGGCGCACCATGTTTACACCAGTTGCACCAGCCGCGAAAAAGAACTTCGGGCAGGCGGTCACGACAATCATCGGTCTCGCCGTCGGAATAGGCTGCGCGGAAGTGGTGGATCTGTTCGGCGGCTTTGGCGCGACAAGCGTCTACACCGCGCTGCTTGAAATTGCCGTCGGGCTGCTTCTCGGATTCTTCCTGAGCATCGCGGCACATGAGGCAGGTCATCTTGTGTTCGGGCTCATGACCGGATACGGGTTTGTGTCCTATCGTGTCGGGAGCCTGACCATCGTCCGCTCGGACGGCAAGCTGAAAATAAGGCGCATGAAGCTCGCCGGGACCGGCGGGCAGTGCCTCATGAGCCCGCCGGAGATGAAGGACGGAAAGTACCCGTTCGTGCTCTATCAGCTCGGCGGCGCGATATTCAATCTGGTCTTCAGCGCTGTTTTCATCACGGTCGCGTTCGCGGTCAGCGGACCACAGGCGCTCCGGGTCATCCTCGCGGATATCGGACTCATAAATCTCGCCACGGCGCTCACAAACGGGATACCTCTGCGTCTCGGAGCGGTAGACAATGACGGCAGGAACGCGCTCTCGCTCGGAAAGAACAGCGCCGCCCTCGCCGCGATGCACACTCAGCTCAGCATCGCCGCGGCAGGCGCCAAAGGGCAAAGACTCCGCGATATGCCGGAGGAATGGTTCACCATGCCGGACGAGAAGGATATGGACAATACACTCGTCGCGACAATCGCCGTCTTCCGCGCGAACCGGATAATGGACAGCGGAGATATCCCCGGAGCGGAGCCGCTCATACGCTCGCTGGTCGGCAATCAGGCTGTAATCGGACTGCACCGTCAGCTTCTCGCCTGCGACCTCGCGTGCGCAGATTATCTTTCCGGGAAAAAGGACGAGGCCGAAAGGCTCCTGTCAGCGTCGGAGACGGTGAAGATCATGCAGTCGATGCCCGACTTCCCGTCGGTCATCCGGACGAGATATTTCGAAGCGCTCTTCGGTGATTTCGGGCCGAAGGACAAACGCCCGGAACCTGAGAAGCTCCGCGAAAGACTCGAAAAGGTCGCGAAGACATACCCGAATCCCGCGGACATTGAAAGCGAACTGGAACTCATGGAGCTCGCTGACCGAAAAGCGGCGGAAACGTCATGACCTATCCGCGCAATAATCGGAAAAACTCGTCCCGCCATTATTAACGTTATAATTTTTTCAGGGGGAAAACAAAATGAAATTCAAGGATATGCCCTACGAGCGCGTCGACCTCGTGAAAATGGGCGAAGAATTCGACAAGCTGACCGAAAAGGTCAGAAACGCGAAGGACGGAGAAACTGTCGTCGAGGCGTTCCGCGAGCAGGAAAAGCTCTCAACACACATCCAGACGATGTCATCAATCGCATATGTGCGCAACTCCATCGACACCCGCGACAAGTTCTACGAGGCGGAGCAGGAGTTTTACGACTCTGAGTTTCCGGCGTTCCAGGAGCATTCTCAGAACCTGATGCTCGCCTTCTATGAATCTCCGTTCAGAAAGGCGGTCTCGGATCTCACGGGTGAGCTGATGTTCAGGAATCTCGAGATGGATCTGAAGACCTTCTCGCCCGCCATCATCGACCTCCTGGGGCGCGAGAACAAGCTCGTCAGCGACTATCAGAAGCTGGTCGCCTCCGCGCGGATAGATTTTGACGGTAAGCAGCTCAATATATCACAGCTCGCAGCCTACAAGCAGGATCCTGACCGCGATGTGCGGCACGGCGCTTATCTCGCGGAGAGCGGATTCTATATGTCAAACGCGGAAAAGCTCGATGAGATATTCGATAACCTCGTCAAGGTCCGCACAGAAATCGCGCACAAGCTCGGGTTCAGAAACTTCACCGAGCTCGCGTACCTCCGCCGCACGCGCAACTGCTATGACCCCGAAATGGTCGCGAACTTCCGCCGCCAGGTCGTGAAGGATATCGTCCCGATCGTTGTGGAGCTCAAGAAGAAGCAGGCTGAACGCATCGGAATGAAGCCGGAGGAAATGCGCATATACGACGACAACTTCAATTTCGCGGAGGGCAACCCGAAGCCGCTCGGCACCCCGGACGACATCATGGCCGCCGGCAAGAAGATGTATGAGGAGATGTCGCCGGAAACCGCAGAGTTCATAAACTTCATGTACTCGAACGAGCTTCTCGACCTCGTCGCCAAGGACGGCAAGGCTGTAGGCGGCTACTGCACCGAGTTTCCGGAATACAAGGCGCCCTTCATCTTCTCGAATTTCAACGGCACTTCCGGCGACGTCGACGTCCTGACTCACGAGGCGGGTCACGCGTTCGCTTACTACACCGCGAGAAACTTCGAGTTCTCCGAAAACATCTCGCCCACGATGGAATCCTGCGAGTGCCACTCGATGTCGATGGAATTCCTCGCGTGGAAGTGGCTGAACCTCTTCTACGGGGACGATACCGACCGCGCGAAGTATGTACACCTCGGATCTGCGCTCATCTTCCTGCCCTACGGCTGTATGGTCGACCACTTCCAGCACATAGTCTACGATAATCCCGACCTCACCCCCGCGGAGCGCCACGCCGAGTGGAAGAAGCTCGAGGCGATCTACCGTCCGTACCTTAACCCCGACGACGTCGATTTCTACGCCCTCGGGCGCGGCTGGCAGAGGCAGCTTCATATCTATCACTACCCCTTCTACTATATCGACTACTGCCTCGCGCAGACAGTATCGCTCGAGTTCTGGAGTATGTCCCAGAAGGACTGGAACGACGCCTGGAAGCGCTACTACAAATTCGTAGAACAGGGCGGAAAGCAGACCTTCACCGGGCTCTGCCGCACGGCAGGCATCAAGGTTCCGTTCGAGGACGGGGCATTGAAGGATATCGCCGAAGGCGCGGTCAGATATCTCGAAAAATAAATCGTCGCAGGCATACCGCTCTTTCCGGCGCGGTATGCCTTGTGCCGTGACGCCGATCATATCCTGTGCGGAAAGGTACGGAAATCTATAATGTCAAATGAACTGAAACGACCTGAGCTGCTCTCACCCGCGGGCAGTCCGGACAAAATGAAGGCGGCGATACTATACGGCGCCGATGCGGTCTATCTCGCCGGAGACGACTTCGGTATGCGTGCCGCCGCGAACAACTTCTCACTCGACGAGCTGAAAGACGCCGTGGAATACGCTCACGCGCGCGGGGTCAGGGTCAATCTCACCCTCAACACCATGCCGCACTCGGACGAATACACGAAGCTTGAAAAATTCATCGACTCGATATCCTCGTTCGGCATCGACGCGGTCATAGCCGCCGATCTCGGCGTCATGGCGCTCGTCAGGGAAAAGATGCCGGACTCGGAGCTCCATGTCTCGACCCAGACCTCGACGGTCAGCGCCGCCGCCTGCCGCGAATGGCGGAAGCTCGGCGCAAAGCGCGTTGTCCTCGCGAGAGAGCTGAACCTGAACGAAGTGAGATTCATACGGGAAAACGTCCCGGACGATCTCGCGATAGAGACTTTCATTCACGGCTCGATGTGCATCTCCTACAGCGGGCGGTGTCTGCTCTCGCAGCACTTCACCGGTCGCGACGCCAACCGCGGACGCTGTGCGCAGCCCTGCCGCTGGAATATGTCGCTCTCGGAGTCGACGCTCATAGAAGACCCCGCGTGGGAAGGCTGCGCGGAATATGAGATAACTGAGGAAAAGCGGCCGGACGACCGCATTCCGGTTATAGAGGACAAGCGCGGGACCTTCTTTCTTTCGTCAAAGGATATGTGCATGATAGAGCACATTCCGGAGCTTATTGACGCGGGGATCGACAGCTTCAAGATCGAAGGCAGGATGAAGAGCGAATACTACGCCGCCGTCGTGACGAACGTTTACCGGATGGCGATCGACAGATACCTCGCTGACCCGGAAAAATACGTGTACGACCCGGCGTGGCTCCGCGAACTTGAGAGCGTCAGCCACCGCGAGTACTGCACCGGATACTGGTTCGATGACCCGGCGGAAAACGCGAACACGGCGAAACAGCCCGGATATATGAAGGAAAAGGCATACCTCTGCCGCGTGGAATCATATGATAGCGCGACGGGACTCGCGAAGCTCGTTCAGCGGAACAAGGTATTCGCCGGTTCGGACGCGGAGCTCATCTCGCCCGGCTCGGTCGGACGGTCCCTGCACATCGGCGGACTTTTCGACGAGAATATGTGCGAAATAGAATCCGCGCCGCACCCGTACATGACGTTCTTCACGAAAATACCGTTTGAGGCGCGTCCCGGCGACATAATCCGCGCGGTATGATAACCGTACGGTATTTATGGAGGTAATAATGGAACAACTGACACTCATCGAACTCATTAAAGTAATAATAATCGGCATTATACAGGGCATCACCGAATGGCTGCCGATCTCGAGCACCGGACACATGATTCTCGCGGATGAGCTTCTGCGGCTCAACGTCAGCGACGCGTTCATGGAGATGTTCCGGGTCGTGATACAGTTCGGCTCGATACTCGCCGTCGTCGTGCTTTATTTTCACAAGCTCAACCCATTCGCGCCGTCGAAGAGCGACGTGCAGAAACGGCAGACCTGGCGGCTCTGGTTCAAGGTCATCGTCGGCATAATCCCGGCGGGAATCGTCGGCGTACTGTTCGACGACTGGCTGAACGACCATCTGTACAACTATGTCACTGTCGCGGTCGCGCTCATCGTTTACGGCGTCGCGTTCATCGTAATCGAAAAAATCAGAAAAGGCAAGACCCCGCGCGTTGATTCTGTGAATAGACTCGACTACAAGACCGCCCTCGGCGTCGGATGCTTCCAGACGCTCTCGCTCATCCCCGGAACCTCGCGCTCCGGCTCGACCATCCTCGGAGCGATGATTCTCGGAATGTCGCGCGAGGCGGCGGCGGAATTCTCGTTCTTCATGGCGATCCCGGTCATGCTCGGCGCGAGCCTCCTCAAAATGCTCAAGTTCGGATTCTCGTTCACGTCATCCGAACTGATCGTACTCATCGTCGGCGTACTGATCGCGTTCGTCGTCTCTGTCGCGGCGATAAAATTCCTGACCGGCTTCATAAAGAAACACAGCTTCGCGGTCTTCGGCTGGTACCGCATAATTCTCGGCGCGATAGTGCTCGGCGCGTTCATCTTTTCAAAGGTTTCTGCATGATATATTACAGTTTGTCAGGTTATCTTCGCGTCGTAATTTGTGCAAAACAGAAAAAGTTCGGCAATTGCGGATAATTTAACAAAATTATGTTGATAAAATCCGGAGCGTGTGATACAATAAATTTGATTGTGGATATTTAATTTGTCCCGGTCTCCACATGGAAATAATTTCTAATGAGGTGAAAATAAATGTACAACAAGAAATCTATCGAAGACATCGGCGAAGGCTTCCGCGGCAAGCGCGTTCTCGTCCGCTGCGACTTCAACGTCCCGGTAAAGGACGGCGTCATCACTGACGACAAGCGTATCGTCGGCGCTCTCCCGACCATCAAGTACCTCATCGCGCACGGCGCGAAGGTAATCCTCTGCTCCCACATGGGCAGACCGCACAATGTCCTCGACGACAAGCTCGTCCTCGACAAGAAGGAAAAGAAGAAGATCGACGCTCTCCCCGAATCCGAGCGCGAGGCAGCCACCGCAGCCGCTCTCGAAAAGGCAAAGGGCGACATCACGAAGCTCTCCCTCAAGATCGTCGCTGACGACCTGAACAAGAAGGGCATCCCGACCGTCCTCGCAAAGGACGTCGTCGGCGAAGACGCTCAGGCTAAGGCAGCCGCTCTCAAGGACGGCGAAGTCCTCCTCCTCGAGAACGTCCGCTTCCACGCAGCCGAAGAAAAGAACGATCCCGAATTCGCGAAGAAGCTCGCTTCCCTCGCGGATATGTACGTCAACGACGCGTTCGGAACCGCTCACAGAGCTCACGCTTCCACCGCGGGCGTCGCCGACTACCTGAAGACCGCTGTCTGCGGCTACCTCATCCAGAAAGAAATCACCATCATGGGCAAGGCCCTTGAGGATCCGGTCCGCCCGTTCGTCGCCATCCTCGGCGGCGCGAAGGTCTCCGACAAGATCGGCGTCATCAACTCCCTCCTCGAGAAGTGCGACACCATCATCATCGGCGGCGGCATGGCATACACCTTCTTCAAGGCAATGGGCAACCAGATCGGCACCTCCATCTGCGAGTCCGACAAACTCGACCTCGCACGCGACATTATGGCAAAAGCACACGAAAAGGGCGTCAACTTCCTCCTCCCCGTCGACAACATAATCGGCCGCGAGTACAAAGAAGACACCACCTTCATGCGCATCTACTCCGACTCCATCCCGGACGGCTGGATGGGTCTCGACATCGGCGAAAAGACTCAGGAGCTCTTCTCCAAGACTCTCGTCGGCGCCGGCACCGTCATCTGGAACGGTCCGATGGGCGTCTCCGAATGGGAGAACTTCGCGTCCGGTACCCGCTCGGTCGCCAAGGCTATCGCTGAGTCCGGAGCCATCTCGATCATCGGCGGCGGCGACTCCGCTGCGGCTGTCGAAAAGCTCGGCTACGCTGACAAGATGACCCATGTCTCCACCGGCGGCGGCGCGTCGCTCGAGTTCCTCGAGGGGCTTGAGCTTCCGGGCATCGCCTGCCTTAACGATAAAGACTAAATAATTAAGTCAGAGGGGCGGGGGGCCCCGTTTATGGAAGGGGGGGGCGCCCCCCCCCCCCCCCCCCCCCCGCCGGGAAGGGCGGATGCGGATGGCGTCTCAATCATACCGCAGCGCATCGATGGGGTTCAGCACCGCGGCCTTTTTGGCGGGGAGGTATCCGAAGGCGATGCCGATGCCCGCGGAGACACCGAAGGCCACCAGGATCGCTGCAATGCTGGGGCTGACGGTGATGGGGGTATCCGGCATCAGCGTGGCGATCACCGTGGTAGCCACCGACGAAAGTGCGTAGCCCAGCCCGATGCCCAGCGCACCGCCGAGTGCCGACGTGGTGGCCGCCTCGGTGACGAACAACCCCAGAATCGTGCGTTCCTTCGCGCCCAGAGCTTTTCGGATGCCGATCTCACGGGTGCGCTCGGTAACAGAGACCATCATGATGTTCATGATGCCGATGCCGCCGACCAGCAGCGAGATGCCTGCAATGGCCGTCAGGACGCCCACCATAATATTGATCATAGAGGACATCTGCGACATTGCCGCACTCAGGCTCATGACGAAGACGTAGTCATCCTTACTGACCAGCTTCTTGAGCCGCGACTGCAAAAACTCCTGTGCCGCGTCCGAGTGGTCTGCATCCTGCAGCACGACGTAATACTGGCTGACGCTGCTTCCGCTGCTGAGGCTCAGCAGGGTGGTGTAGGGGACAAGAACAACGTCGTCGTTGCCGCCCTCGTACTGGGCGGCGGGCTTGGAGCGGCCTTCCAGCACGCCCACGATGCGAAACTCGTTTGCACCCACCTTGAGGGTGCTGCCGAGACCGTTGCCGCCGAAGATCTTACGGTCCACATAGTCGCCGATGACGCAGATGTTCTTGTTGTCCATCAGGTCGGCGTACTGGATGCCCCGGCCCTTGGCCACCTTATAGTTGTTGATGGTCAGATAATCCTCTTTGACGCCGCTGATGTTGGTGCGGCGGTACTTCTCCCCTGCCACTCGCAGCGGATCCGTCCCGGCGCTGGCGATGGGCGAAAGGCCCCTGTAATACTCCGGCTTCTGGTTGATGATGTTATACACATCGCTGACCTCCACCGTGCGGGTGCTGGCGGTCATGACGTTGACCGACAGAATATCGCTGCCCATGTCGGAGTAGAAGTCCTGCATCATGTGGGTCATGCCGTTGCCGAGGCCGACGATGACGATGACGGCCATAACGCCGATGATGATGCCCAGCATGGTGAGGAAGGTGCGGACTTTGTTGCTCCACACGTTCTGGATGGCCTGCTGAAGGTCTCCTTTATCATGCGTGCGCTCCCTCCTCTCCGGCTTTCGGGGCCGACATCATGAGG
>URCP01000008.1 GCA_900546315.1 uncultured Eubacteriales bacterium | reverse complement strand
AGTCTGAAAATGAATTTTCAGACCAAACAGTTTTGAGGCTTTCACGACATAGGGTCGTGAATTTTGAAAGACGGACGAGCCGTCTTTCAAAACCGCCTCAAAACTGTAAGTTAGTACGAAAGGGTATGGTCATAAACATGGAAATCAACAAAGACATAAAAAACATACTTGTGTCAGAGGAAGAGCTCGACGGGATCTGTGAGCGTCTCGGGGAGCAGATAAGCCGCGACTATGAGGGAAAGCGTCTGCTTCTGCTCTGCATACTCAAGGGTTCGGTGGTATTCATGGGGGATCTCATGAAGAAGATGACGATCCCGGTCGAGATAGACTTCATGCGGGTATCAAGCTATGGAAACTCGACGAAGTCGCATGGCGCGGTCAATATAATACTCGATCTTCACCGCACTGATCTTGAGAATACAAATATACTTATCGTCGAGGATATAATCGACAGCGGGAAAACGCTCAGCTATCTCTCCGGATACCTTATGAACAAGGGCGCGAAGAGCGTGAAGATCGTGACTCTCCTCGACAAGCCGGAGCGCCGCGATCCGCAGATCACACTGACGCCGGATTATGTCGGTAAGGTCATCCCGGACGAGTTCGTCGTCGGCTACGGTCTCGACTACGCCGAGAATTACCGCGCTCTGCCGTATATAGGCGTCCTTAAGCCGTCTGTCTACGGCGGTAAGTGACACTCCGGATCACCGATACGGCATTTTGCAGGAGGAAAGGAAATCTTCGCCGCGCGCGAAGATGAGGTGTTTATAAAATAATGAAATCCAATTACAAAATTATGATTTTCTACGCCGTGCTGATTGCGGTCATACTGATCGCGACCGCGGCTCTGTTCGGCGGGACGCCCGGTGAGAAGATCATGTACAGCGATATCGACAAGATGTTCTATGAACAGCAGGTCAAGGCGTTTGAGATCGACTCGAACGACCGCCTGACTATCGTGAAGCGGGACAACACTACCGTGACCTTCTCGCTCAGAAGCCTTGACTCCTTCTGGAATCAGTTCGGAGACACAATCGAGGAGCAGTTCCGCGCTGGGATCATTGAAGAGTACAACATCGCCGAGCCGGTGGAGATACCGTGGTGGGTGAGCCTGCTTCCTTATGCCATTGTCATAATCCTCTTCATAGTGTTCTGGTTCTTTATAATCAATCAGTTCTCCGGCGGAGGCGCGAAGGGCGGAAAGATCGGCAGCTTCGGCAAGGCGAGGGCAAAGCTCGGCTCCGAGGAGAAAAAGAAAGTGTACTTCAAGGACGTCGCCGGAGCGGACGAGGAGAAGGCGGAGCTTCAGGAGGTCGTTGAATTTCTGAAGGATCCGGCGAAGTTCTCGAAGCTCGGGGCGCATATCCCACACGGCGTCCTGCTCGTAGGACCTCCCGGTACCGGTAAGACTCTGCTCGCGAAGGCGGTCGCCGGTGAGGCGGGAGTTCCGTTCTACTCGATTTCCGGTTCGGATTTCGTCGAGATGTATGTCGGCGTCGGCGCTTCTCGTGTGCGTGATCTTTTCGACACCGCGAAGAAGAATCCCGCGAGCATCATATTCATCGACGAGATAGACGCCGTCGGACGTCACCGCGGCGCCGGTCTCGGCGGCGGACACGACGAGCGCGAGCAGACTCTGAACCAGCTGCTCGTCGAGATGGACGGCTTCGGCGGCAATGACGGGGTCATCGTCATGGCGGCGACCAACCGTCCTGACATCCTTGACCCGGCTCTGCTGCGTCCGGGACGCTTTGACAGACAGATAACGGTCAATTACCCGGATATAAAGGGACGCGAGGATATCCTCAAGGTGCACGCGAGAGGGAAGCCGTTCGAACAGGATGTCAACCTCCATACGCTCGCGCAGACGACCGTCGGCTTCACCGGCGCTGATCTCGCGAACCTGCTTAATGAGGCTGCGCTCCTCGCCGCGCGCAAGGGCAAGAGCCTCATCGGAATGGACGATCTCGAGGACGCGACCATAAAGGTCATAGTCGGTCCGCAGAAGAAGTCGAAGGTCATCAGCGAGAAGGAAAAGCGCCTCACGGCATACCACGAGGCGGGTCACGCGATCGTGACGAAGATGCTTCAGCCTGACACTCCGGTGCATCAGATCTCGATAATCCCGTCCGGACGCGCGGGCGGCTATACGCTCTCGCTCCCGAAGGAGGATCGCTCCTATCAGTCGAAGACGGATATGGAGAACGAGATCGTCACTTTGCTCGGCGGACGCTGCGCGGAGAAGGTCATACTCGGCGACATCTCTACCGGCGCGTCGAACGACATCCAGAGGGCGACACAGCTCGCGAGAAGTATGGTCACGAAGTACGGTATGAGCGATCTGCTCGGCCCGATCGTTTACGGTTCAGAGCACAACAGTGACGAGGTGTTCCTCGGCCGCGACTTCAATACGACGAGAAATTATTCGGAGGATACCGCGACGCTCATCGACAACGAGATCAAGCGTCTCGTCGAGACTGCGTACAACACCGCGGTCAAGATCCTCGAGGACAATATCGACAAGCTGCATTTCATCGCCTCCTTCCTCATGAAGAACGAGGTCATGGACGAGGTGCAGTTCAACGCCGCTATGGACGGTGACCCGACGATCGAAGAGCTCGAGGAGCTCCTCGCCGAGAAGCGCCGCCGCAGTGCCGATGAAAACCGCGAAAAGGCAGCAAGGAACGCAGAGGAAGCAAAGCGCCGCGAAGCTGAGGAAGCGGCAAAAAAGGATCATCCGGATGACAACGGCGGTCACGATGATTTTCCGCCGAGGATGAAAGAATAAAGTCTGAAAATAAATTTTCAGACCAAACAGTTTTGAGGCTTCCACGACAAAGGGGCGTGAATTTTGAAAGCCGGACAAGCCGACTTTCAAAACCGCCTCAAAACTGTAAGCTTGTACGAAAGCATAATCATAAAAACTAAAAGGGCGTTCCGCAGCACTCCGAAATGCCTTTTTCAAAACGAAAGGACGATATAATCATGGACACAAAAATGCACACCGCGCACGCTGAGGCTGTCGGCAATACGCTCGGCGGCGAGCTCGTTTCCTATAAACTCGACGGACAGGAGTATGTCTGGCAGGGGCTTCCGGAGTACTGGGCGAGCCACGCTCCGGTGCTGTTCCCGACTGTCGGCGCTACGATTGACGAGACCGTGAAGTTCGGCGGCAAGCCGTATCCCCTGAAGAAGCACGGCTTCGCGAGAAAGCAGGAGTTCAGACTGATTGAGGCGACCGGCGACAAGCTCGTCTATGAGCTCGTTGACAACGAGGAATCGCACAAGGTCTATCCGTACAAGTTCCGCCTGCTTATCACGCATAAGATAGATGACAACGGCTTTTCCACGACTTATACGGTCGAGAATACCGATGATGGCGATATTTGTTTCTGTATCGGCGGTCATCCGGGATTTGTCTGCCCGATGAAGGACGGCGAGGCTTTCTCCGATTACGAGCTGGTTTTCGAAAAGGTCGAGAACGAGGATGTCATCTATACGACAAACTACGGCGGAGGATACATAGACGTGTCTCTTCCCGCGGTCGATAAGCTCAGGAACACGAACGTGTGGCCGCTTGAGTACGACGATTACGATGTTGACGTCCTTCTGACAAAGAAACTCAAGAGCCGCAAGGTGAAGCTTGTGAACAAAAATACCGGAAAGGGACTTGAGCTTGATTTCACCGGCTTTAACGCGCTCGGTGTCTGGACGCCGCCGAAAAAGCACGCTCCGTTTGTCTGCCTCGAGCCGTGGAACGGTCTTCCGGCGCATCTCGGCGAGACCGGAAACTTTGAGGATAAGCCTTACGCCATCACCCTTGAGAAGGGCGGAAAGTATTCCGTCGGATACAAGGTTACGATAATCAAATAATTAATGGAATCGCAACGGGACGCCGCTTTTTTGCCGCGCCCTGTTGTCTTTTTGGGGAGAATATTATGAAGAGCTTTGACATATCGTCGGCAATGCTTCCGACAAGCGAGGAATACGGCTTCGGCATGGATGGATACTGGGTCTGGTGCGGCTCCGCGATGAAGGGGGCGGACGGGCTGTGGCATATGTATTCGGCGAGATGGCCGAAGTCGCGCCCGTTCTTTACCGGATATATTGTGTCGAGCGAGATCGTTCACGCGGTCGCGGACAGACCGGAGGGACCATATCGGTTCCGCGAGGTTGTGCTCGGCGCGCGCGGCGAGGAGTTCTGGGACGGGAGGATGACGCATAATCCGTCTGTCGTGTGTTCTGGCGGCGTCACGGCGCTGTTCTATATAGGAGCGACGTTCAGCGGCGAGACGCCGGACAGGGACGCGCTGTGCGGCTCTGTGAGACCCGCCGCAGTCGATGAGTGCTATTCGTCGATAAGGATAGGCGTCGCTGTCTTGGGTTCGTCTGACGGGGAGTGGCGGCGTTTTGACGAGCCGGTCTTTCTGCCGGATCCTGACGGATGGGACAGGACGGTGGTTACGAATCCGGCGCCGTGCGTCTGCCCGGACGGGAGCGTGCTTATGTATTATCGATCGAACTGCCCGGATGGGATGAGGATAGGCGTCGCGAGGTGCGACCGGCTTACGGCGGATGAGCCTCCGAGGTTTTATCGGTTTATAGACCATCCGTTGTTTGAGAATCACCCGGAGCTTCATGTCGAGGATCCGTTCGTCTGGCATAACGGGGAGAATTTCGAGATGATCGCGAAGGACATGAACGGGAACGGCTGCGGAGTTGTCGGCGGGGGCGTGCATCTTGTGTCGGAGGATGGCGTCGACTGGGACTACGCTCCGCAGAGGCTCGCGTACAGCCGGACACTGTCGTTCGCGGACGGCACTTCGCATGAGGTGTATCACCTTGAGCGTCCGAATATTCTGTTTGACGGTGGAAGACCGGTTGGGCTTGCCGCCGCGTACGGAACGGCGGGCGGAGAGAAGCAGCCTTATGGCGGCAAGTTCGACGAGATGAGGGATTCGCGGACGATAGTGATACCGTTCGGAAACTGATCATCATCGTTCACCCGGTTTGGGTATCAGTTTTTTACCGCGCAGCTTCCCCGGTGATGTGCCGTATTTTCTTGCGAAGACCTTGTAGAAATACTGGACGGATGAGAAGCCGCAGGCGTCGGATATTTCCGCCACGGTCATGTCAGTCGTGACAAGCAGGTTTTTCGCGTATTCAGCTCTCAGGTCGTTCACCTTCTCTGTGAAGGTCATCGAGTAGCATTCGCGCATTATCCGGCTGAGCTGGCGGCGGCTGACAAATAGCATTCCGGCGAGCTCCGCCTCACTTATATCACTCAGGAAGCCGCGCAGATACATATCTATCTGGCGCCGCCTGTTTATCTCGCGTGAGGTGTGGTATTCGTCACCTGAGCGATAACTGTTCGGGACATATCTTTCCGTCACATCAGCTGTCAGCCTTCCGACGCGGATCAGCAGAGACATCATCATGGACGTTATTCTTTCCCTCCACCCGGGTGCGAGAGCTGTTGCCTCGGACAGAAGAATCGCGAATTCCGTTTCCGCGTCCGTCTTGCCGCATATGCGGAAAGGCTGGCTGACTATGGCGCCTAACAGACCTGAAATATCTTCGTTCTTATGTTTTCCGCGCTTTATCGGAGTTATGCTGACGTTCACGCAGTATTCTTCCATCGGGTCGTCGAGCCCCGAGGTCTGTGCGTGCAGGACGCCCGGACCGGTTATCACAACGTCCCCCGCGCTTACTTCGTGCTCCGAACCGCTGACATTGAAGCTGCCGGTTCCGGATGAGATGAAGTGTATCTCATAGCTGTTGTGGTCGTGAAGCGGTATGTTCCACGGATGCCGCGGCGGTTCGTGGCTCGCGCTGTTCAGCGTTACGAGGTAGCCTCCCGCTTTCAGATTCACATCCGAAAAATCAAAGGTGTATTTCATGTCTGACCGGTAAAGCATAGTCTGACCGCCTTTCAAGCTGATAATTTTGTCTCCACGCTTCGATTATATCACGCGTGGAGACTTTTGTCAAGCGTGAATATCATAAAAAGAGACATATTTCTGTCGATTATGTCCCTATTGAGGATTTACATGACCGGTATGATGATGTATAATATTGATATAATGAATTGAAAGGCAGGTAATCAGATTGGCAAAACTGTTTCCAGAACTGAAAAGCGCGGCGTGCATCCGGAGATATCCCGCGAACCCGGTGCTGTCCGCGAAGGACATTCCGTATCCGGCGGATCTCATATTCAATGCCGGAGTTGTGAAGCGCGGCGGAAAGTATTATATGGTCTTCCGCAATGATTACGGATACGCGGACGGGCGGTTCGCCGGTACAAATATCGGTGTCGCCGAGAGTGACGACGGTGTTCACTGGATCGCGAGACCGGAGCCCATGGTGCGCGCGGAGGATGTCCGCGACGGCGAGATCGGGCGGATTTATGACCCGAGGCTGACGATGATCGGCGACGAGCTCTTCATTTGCTTTGCCGTCGACACAAGGCACGGCATACGCGGCGGAATCGGAAGGATAAAGGGCGATTTCGAGGGAATAGAGTTCATATCCCTGAGTACGCCTGACAACCGCAATATGGTGCTGTTCCCGGAGAAGATCGGCGGAATGTACGTGCGGCTCGAGAGACCGTTCACTGTCTACAGCCGGGGAAGGGACAGGTTTGATATCTGGATATCCCGTTCTCCTGATCTTGAGTTCTGGGGGAAGAGCGAGCTGCTTCTCGGGGTCGAGAACGTGCCGTTCGCGAACGACAAGATAGGTCCCGCCGCGCCGCCGATAAGGACGAAGGACGGATGGCTGACGCTGTTCCATTCGGTCGACCGCGACGACAGTCGGGGAAAGAACGGGTGGGAGTCTTCCTGGAAGAAGCGTTACTGCGCCGGGATCATGCTGCTCGACCTTGAGGACCCGTCAAAGGTTATCGGAATGTCAAAGGAGCCGTTGATCGCGCCTGAGACGGCGTATGAGGCGGACGAGGGATTCAGACAGAACGTAATATTCCCGGGCGGAATGATAGCGGAGCCGGACGGCAGCGTGAAGATTTATTATGGCGCCGCGGATACAGTCGAGTGCCTTGCCGTATCGACTATCGACGAGCTCGTCGCGCTCTGCGGGAATTAACGGAGGGTGTCATGAAAAAAACAAGAATTGAAGCGCTTTTTCTCGCGGCTGCAATGATAGTGCCGACGATACTGTCCGGGTGTGGGAATACCGCGGCGGATACGGATACGACGTCCGGTGAGGGCAGTGTGTCGTCATCAGATGAGACGACATCCCGTTATCGTGACAGTCTCGGCGAATACGATTTCGGCGGTGAGGACTTCACCGTTCTCTGCCGGGAGACGCAGAACGGACAGTTCTTCGATGAGGTCGCGGTCGACGAGGAGAGCGGTGATCTGGTTGATGACGCGGTGTACAAGAGGAACGCCGAGATAGGGGCGCGATTCAACGTGAATATCGTGGCGAACAAGGCGAACGGAAGCTGGCCGGACAGGGAATCGTTCAATTCTCTGCTCAAGACTTCGGTCATGGCGGGCGACGGGGCGTTCGACCTTGTGCTCGGTTATCAGGCGTATTCGGCGAATCTCGACGTCGCGGAGTGCCTTTATGACTTCATGAAGGTGCCGGTCATCGACCTTGACGCGGAGTACTATTATCATGATATCATCGATGAGATAACGGTGAACGGGAAGCTGTTCTATCTTGTCGGGGATTATACTTATTCGGTGTGGCCGTCGCTGTTCGTCTATTATTTCAATAAGCAGATCGCGGAGGATAACGGCATCGACGGGCTGTATGATCTTGTGCGTGAAGGAAAGTGGACGGTAGATAAGCTCTCTGAGCTGTGCGCCGGGGTGTATCGTGATCTCAACGGAAATTCGGAGAAGGACGAGGAGGATATGTTCGGGCTCGCGACGGATTATGAGAATGTCGCGGACGCGTATTATTCGGCGTTTCAGGTAAGGATAACCGACAGGGGCGAGGACGGGATGCCGAGGATAAATACGGACATAGCGAGGATGGAAGAGGTCGTGACGAAGCTCAGCGCTCTTTATGACAATAATGACGGCGTGTATGCGTTCAAGACGCATTCTTCCATGACGACGAATCCATTGACTGAGATGTTCGTGGAGGACAGGGCGCTGTTCTATCCGGATATGCTGAGGAGCGCGATATCGTTCAGGAGCATGGAGACGGATTTCGGAGTCCTTCCTTATCCGAAATATGAGGAGTCGCAGGATAAGTATTTTACTCAGCCTCATAACGGTTACAGTGTCATGATGATCCCGGCGGATGTTAAGAATATTGAGAAGACGGCGGTGATGGTTGAGGCGCTGAATGCGGCGAGCCTTGACAGTGTCATACCGGCGTTCTATGATAAGGCGCTGAAGGTGAAGTTCACACGTGACGAGGATTCGGCGGAGATGCTCGATATAATACGGGATGGTATCTGTTTCCAGTTTGGGTATTATTATACGGTGACGCTCAATGAGGGCGCGACCGACTGGCGTATGCGAGACGTGCTGGCGCTGAAGAAGAATGTTGCGTCGACATTCGCTGCCTGCGAGGGTCGTCTTGAGTCGAATCTCGAAAAGATACTCGCTTTTTACAGAGAGTAACGAAAACCGGGTCGGACAGAGCGTTCCGACCCGGCGTTAATAGTGCTGTAATGTTATCCCTGTCCGTAAAACTGTTTTTTGAAAAGTTTACGGAAGAGAGGGGGTGCAGGGGGAGAGAAACCGCTTTTCAAAGCGGTTTCTCTCCCCCTGCAAATAAGCAATTACTTCTCAAGTGATCTGAGGAAGTTCATGCAGCGGGTGACTTCTTCGAGACCGGTGGGCTGGAGGCCTTCGCTTTCGACGACCATGCGCATACCGAGTTCGATTGCTTTAGCGCGCACTGCGGTTACGGGAGCTTCGCCTTCGCCGAGGGCTTTGCCGTGTTTGTCCTTGGTGCCGTCCTTGAGGTGAATGACGTTGACGCGGTCTTTGAGGCGGGTGATGGTTTCGACCGGGTCGCGGCCGGCTACGAATGCCCAGTAGGTGTCGATTTCGAAGTTGATGTCGGAGCGTTTTTCCATTTCTTCGTGGGCTATCTGACCGTCTTTGTTGGGTCTGAATTCACCGTCGTGGTTGTGGTAGGCGAGGGTGATGCCTTCAGCGGCGAGCATGGGCTTGTATTTGTTGAGCTTTTCGATTGTGGAGTCGAGACCTTCTTTGGTGTCCCACGGAGCGCCGGGGATTATGTAGTTCTTGTTGCCTATTGCCTTGTGGTACTTGACGGTGCCGGCGAAATCGTTGTCGAGGTCGCCGAGACCGGAGTGGGTGCCGCTGACGATGAGGCCGTATTCGTCGAGCATTGCTTTGACTTCTTCGGCGGGGTGGCCGAAGAAGCCGGCGAATTCGACGTATTTGTAGCCGATTTCGGCTACTTTTTTGAGGGCTCCGGCGAGATCATCGTTTGTGATGTCGCGGACGCTGTACATCTGAAGACCGTATTCCATGATTGTGATTCCTTTCGATTTCACGGAGGCAGAACTTCCGTGTTATTTTTCGGCTTTTGCCGTTTTTTGTGTTCAGCGGAACATGTCGTGACAGATCTCCGGCGGCGCGGTGAAGACCGTGCGGCGGGCGGAGATGAGTTTGTCGATGAGATCTGTGTTCCGGTAAGCATAGTCTATGCCGTCGTTGTGTTCGAAACCGGGAAGGAGCGTGAGTCCGGCGTGTCCGCCGCTCGCGTTAATGGCGTTTACCATCAGTTCGGAGTAGACCGGGGGGACGACGGAGTCGATGGCTCCGTGGTACGCGAATACCGGCGTCGTGCCGAGCTTTGAGGCTCTCCAGGACATTCCGCCGCCCGCGACCGGGGCTATCGCTGAGAAAAAGTCGGGATATGTGATTCCCATCGACCATGTGCCGAATCCGCCCATGCTCGAGCCGGTGAGCGACACGTGGTCGCGTTTTATCCCGAGCAGGACTATCGCGTCGTCTATGAGGGCTTTGAGTTCCCGCACGACGTTGTCCCAGACCGCCCATTCCGGACACTGCGGGGCGAGGACGGCGGCGTTTATCTCTTTGCCTTCACGTATCAGCTTCGGTATGCCGTGGCGGAAGATGTGGTCGCGGACGAGACCGCGTTCTCCGGCGCCGTGGAGGTATACTATCAGCGGAAGCTCTCCCGACGCGTTGTCCGGGTCGGAGTCCGGGGTGTAGAGAACCGCGTTGAGAGCCGACTCGAGCCTCGCGTCATAGGTTTTTGTGAGCTTCATGAATTACTTCTCGAGAGAGCGCAGGTAGTTCATGCAGCGGGTGACCTCGGAGAGTCCGTCGGGATTGAGGTTTTCGCTCTCGACGATCATTCTCATGCCGAGTTCCTTCGCACGCGCGTAGACAGCGGCGACGGGCGCTTCGCCCTCACCGAGAGCGCGGCCTTCGTGCTTGCCCTCAGCGGTTTTCTTTATGTCCTTGAGGTGGATCATATGGACGCGGTCCTTGAGAGCGGTGATGGTCTCGACCGGGTCGCGACCGGCGACGTATGCCCAGCAGGTGTCGATCTCGAAGTCGATCTTTGTGCGCTTCTGCATTTCCTCGTGCGGGATCTGTCCGTCCTGGTTCGGGAGGAACTCGCCGGAGTGGTTGTGGAAGGCGAGAGTGATGCCCTCGGCGGCGAGCATCGGCTGATATTTGTTGATGCCGTCGATCAGAGCGTCGAGCTTTTCCTTTGTGCTGGTGTCAGCCCACGGGATGATGAAGTTCTTGTTGCCGATGGTGTGGTGATATTTGACGGCAGCGGCAAAGTCAGCGTCGAGCTCACCAAGACCGGTGTGAGTTCCGCTGCATACAAGTCCGTTCGCGTCGAGCGCCGCCTTCACATCCTCGGCGCTGTTGCCGAAGAAACCGGCGAACTCTATGTACTTGTAGCCGATTTCAGCAACCTTCTTAAGCGTCCCGAGCAGATCCTTCTCGGTGAAGTCGCGGACGCTGTACATCTGAAGTCCGTATTCCATGATTTTGTCTCCTTAAAAAACAACGATTTTTTCTGACGCCCGGCACCGGACCCGGGGAGCCTTTTCACGCTCCGTTTGTAGACTGCCGACGACGTCACCATAATTATACAACACCTATCGAAAATATGCAAGAGGTATCGCAAAATTTCTTTGAAATTTTTTTCACGGAGCGGAAAAATCCGCGCATAGAACCCCATGCGCGGATGATTATATATTACTTATAGACTCTGACAGTCCCGTAGAAATCCATCAGCTTTATGAACAGACCGCCGATGACGGATCTGTGCTGGAAGCCCACCTTAGCGGAGGTGACGGTATCATACCAGTCGGTCATCGGGACGCGGGTCGGCATCGAATTGTAAGCCTCCCACAGCGGCTCAACATAGCTCTCGAATTCAGCCTTGTCTGAGCAGAGGGTCGCGGTCCACACGAGCCAGTCAGACTTCGTGTAAGTCTTGCGGTTGTCAAGCGGCATTCCGTATTTGCCGAAGTGGCGGCGGTTCGCCCAGGTCTCGCCGTCGAAGACCTCGTGCGGGATCAGCTTGGTTCCGAACAGCTTGTCCCAGACGACGTTGTACTTCATGCTGTAAGTGCCCTTGCGGTCGAACGCGAGGCGGTAGCTGCCGTCGCCGTTCTGCGCTCTCAGAAGCCAGTTTATCGAGAGCTTGCGCGCGGAGTCGAAGTATGACGCGGACATATCGCTCCGTCCGAGCTTCTCGCAGATGATGCCCATACCGGCGATACCGGATATCGCTTTGAGCGACAGGTTGCAGTTGTGCGCGAGATGACCCGCGAAGTCGTCGGTGCAGAGCTGGTTTGCCGGGTCGGCGCCGTTATCCGTGAGATATCTGGTCCAGTTGACAAGCGTGTCAAAATGCTTTTCGGCATAGCTGAAGTCACCGCTCGCGACAGAGTACGCGGCGGTCATGACGAGCATATTGCCGCATTCCTCGACCGGCATCTGGTAGTCGAGCGCGTTTCCGCCATATACCTGACCGTTGACGAGCGGGTAGGTTCCGACGTCATGCGGCGCGAAGTCGAACTCCCACGCGTCGCTCTCGGCGAATCTGAATATCGGACGCATCATACCGAGAACGAGCTCCGGATTATAGATGAGGAACATCGGGATCGACGGATAGCTGACGTCGACAGTCGCCGCGCAGCCGTTGGAGAAGCACTCCTTCGAGATGAACAGCAGCTCTCCATCCTTGTCGAGGACAGCCTTGTGTGCCGCGATAGCCTGTCTGAACGCGAGACGGAGCATATCAGAGTACTTTTCGCCGCCCGCCTTCACAGAGTCGAGAAGCAGCTTGTCGTCAAGCTCTACCGCCTTCTCCGCGAGCTGCTCGTAGTCGCCGAAAGCCTCGCTTATCGCGGTCTCAATCGTCTTTCCGTCCTTGTTCCAGACAGACTTCAGCTTTTCACCGAAATATTCTATCGAATAAATATCGTCATAAGCGAACGCGATCAGCGCCTCGTCCGCAATGTCCTTTTCCAGTGTGATGACGGTCATGCCGCACTCTTCGCACTTTTTCGAGCCAACCTTCGCGTCCTTTGCCGCGAGATAGAAATATCCCCAGTCAATTCGCAGGTCGTCGCCCTTTCTGCCGAGCACAGGCTGAGATTTGCTGCCGATCCTGACAGCGTTGATCCCATCGAATTCCTCGGTCGAGGTCTCCACTTCAAGCTCACCCTTCAGGTTTATGCAGAGCTCTTCAGACGCGATGATCTTCACCTTCATCGTGTGAGCCGCGCCGTCTGTCGACTCGGTCGAGAGAGCGAGATAGCTGACAGGTCTCGTCATTATCGCGAGGCTGTCCGGGAAGAGCGGCGTGAAGAATTTCGCCTTCAGTCTGACGCCAGCCGCCTCAAACGTATACTCTGATGTGAGAGCCGTGATATCAAGCCCGGTCTGGGTCATGGGCTCGCCGTGCTTCTCGCCCATGAAACGGTAGTCCTTGCCGTCTATCGTGAGAAGACCGACGATGGTGTTCGGTTTGCCTGTCCAGTGGACGGTAGTGCCTTCATTAAGTCTGTCGGTGTCCGACCAGACGCTGAAATAGGGGTCGACCGTGATGAGCGGTACGGCCGGTGCTCTTAAAATCATTTTGATTATCCTCCGAATCATTGAATCCGCCGTTCGGCGTTTACACATATTATAATACATTCCGCGCCGGATGTCAATTGAAAAAAATTGCAAGAAGGTATAGAAAATAAGCAGAAATCAGCCCGGCGATATTTTCGCCGGGCTGAAATAGTTGAATTTATTGCTGCTTCAGTGATCAGTTGGATGCGAGCATCTTCGCGACGTCCATCAGACCGTCGAACTCGACGCGCTTGTCGTCGCAGAACTTCTTCGCGGACGCGACCTGCTCCGCGGTGAACTTGTCGAGATCGCCGTCCTTGAGTTTGTTCTTGTACATACGGTCGAGCATGAGCGCGTACTGGATCTCGACCTCGACGAGCTCGCTCTTCTGCTCGACGACGACGAGGTTGGACATACCCTTGAGGATAAGCTTGACCGCGTAATCACCCATTCTGGTAGCTGTGAGTCTGTCGCGGAGGGACGGAGCGCCGCCGCGGACGATGTGTCCGAGTCTGACGAACCGGCTGTCAACACCGGTCTCAGCCATGATCCGTTTGGTGAGAGCCTCGCCGAACTCGCCGCCCATAGATTCGGAGATCATGACGATGAAGGAACGCTGACCCTTTGCGCGCTGAGCCTTTATGGTCGCGATAGCCGCGTCCTCGTCGAACGGAAGCTTCTTGATCGCGATAGCGACGGCGCCGACAGCGAGACCGCAGTTGAGCGCGATATCGCCGGCTCCGTTGCCCATGACCTCCATGACCATGCAGCGCGCGTGGGATTCGCCGGTATCGCGGAGATTGTCCGCGCAGGTGACGACCGTGTTCATCGCGGTGTCAAAGCCGATCGTGTAATCGGAGGAGGTTATATCGTTGTCGATGGTTCCGGGAAGGCCGATCGTCGGGATGCCCCTGATGGAGAGGTCGGTCGCACCGCGGAAGGTTCCGTCGCCGCCGATCGCGACGATGCCGTCGATGTGGTTGTCACGGCAGGTCTTTATGGCCTTTGCCATGCCCTCTTCGGTCTTGAACTCGGGGCAGCGGTCGGAGTAGAGGATAGTGCCGCTGAGACCGCTTATGTTGGCAACATCGCGGGGAGTGAGCTCCTTCAGCTCGCCGCTGATGAGGCCGGTATAGCCCTTCATGATGCCGACGACCTCAACTCCGTGAGCGTAAGCGGAAAGTGTGACGGCGCGGATCGCCGCGTTCATGCCGGGTGCGTCTCCGCCAGAGGTCAGGACGCCGATTTTTCTGAACTGTGCCATTGTATTTATCATCCTTTTTTTGAAATTTTTTATCTTGATCAGAATACCCGCGGTGTTGTCGTAGCTTAAAATGCTCCTATTATATATTCTAATATATTTTCTCGCAAAAATCAAGGGGGTCAGCGTTTATTTATTTATTTGTTCATATTTTTTGCCGACATACCCTGTATTATATTCTATCATATCACATCCGTGTTGTCAATAAACTGTACGGACGAATTTTCCGGTACCATGTCCAAACAGTGCAAAACCCATGGATCTCAGCGAAAAAAGAAAGACCGCCAGTCATAAGACGGCGGCCATGCCTTCTGGAGCGAACGGCGGGAATCGAACCCGTGCAATCAGCTTGGGAAGCTGGAATTCTACCATTAAATTACGTTCGCACATTCAACACTGATATTATACACCATTTTGCCGGGTTTGTCAAGAGGTTTTTGAAAAAATATTGCCGCCGCGTTTATTTTCACCGGCTCTGGGCAAAATACTGAACAGAGGAAAGTCTGATAACAAATTTTCAGACTTGATAGTTTCGAAAGGAATGATCATTAAAATGACCGTCAAACGCGGCGATATTTATTATGCGGATCTCAGTCCGGTCATCGGCTCGGAGCAGGGCGGACTCAGACCGGTGCTGATCGTCCAGAACGACGTCGGGAACAAATACAGCCCGACCGTCATTGCGGCGGCAATCACGAGTCAGGTCGGGAAGACCCGCCTGCCAACGCACATAAACGTGATAGCCGACAGATTCGGGCTTGCGAAGGACTCCGTGATCCTGCTCGAACAGATACGTACGATCGACAAGCGCCGTCTCGGTGAAAAGATGGGACACCTCGACGACAGCGTCATGAGACAGGTGAACGACGCGATAAACGTCAGCTTCGGACTTTAACGAGTATAGAACGTCCGGATCAGAAGTGTCCGGGCGTTTCTCGCGGAGATGGTAGATTTCTTCATGTTTTTCTGATATAATTTTACTCAGGGATACACTGATTAAATCGGGTTTTCGCGAAAAAAAGGCCCCGGATTTATGGGCTTTTTCCGCGAAAACAACCTTAAATCCGTGTTTCATTGGATAAACTATGGTTTCAGATTGAAGGAGACGAATCATGTGCCTGATATGCGACAGAATCGAAATGATAAAAAACGGAACCAATCCGTCTTTTGTCAAAGAATTAGAGACCGGGTACGTAGTGATAGGTGATAATCAGCATTTTTACGGGTATACTCTTTTTCTTTATAAAAACCATAGTAAAACAGAGCTGTTCCAGCTTGATATGCCGGAACGCAAAAAGTTTTTGGAAGAGATGTCAATTGTCGCCGAGGCTGTTTCAAAAGCTTTCGGGGCGGAGAAAATGAATTATGAGCTCCTCGGAATGGGCGACGCTCATTTGCACTGGCATCTGTATCCGCGCAGAAATGGTGATATTGAAAACTACGGGAATAACGGCAAAGGTCCCGTCTGGTGGTATCCGATGGAGAAAATGTATTGTGCCGGCAACCGCCCGTCGGATACTGAGCTGAGCGAAATGAAGGCAAAATTGCTGATGGAACTGGAAAAGCTGCTGCGGTGAAATTTCCGTAATTTATCGGACTGATAAACAATCCTCCGTATGACCCGGACGATCATACGGAGGATTCCGCTGTTTTATGGACACACCGCCGCGCGCGGAGATTTTTTCCCGCTTTCCGGACACGCGAAAATCAGCTTAAATTGTATAAGTTGTTGAAATTTGTCATTAGATTTTGTTAGTTGAATACAAAATTCAGCATATTTTGATATTTACATAAAGCGAAAAAAATGCTACAATATATATTAGTGCGCGATGAGGGGATTGCTGTCCCTCGGAGGCGCATGAACCGACGGCGGCGCGGGTGATTATATTTTCCGGAACGCCGCTTATAACGCTTATAATATGTTTTTTATGATTTTGGGGTGTTTAAGATAGAAACGAACAATATGTACAGACGGGTCGGAATTATGACGCTCGGCTGTAAAGTGAACCAGTATGAGAGTCAGGCCATAGCCGAGGAGTTCGAGAAGAACGGATTCATTATCGGCCGCTTCTCCGAGAAGTGCGGCATTTACATAATCAATACATGCACGGTTACGGCTGAGAGCGACCGCAAGACGCGCCAGATGATCCGCCGCGCGGCGAGACACAATCCGAAGGCATACGTACTCGTCACCGGCTGCTACTCGCAGCTGAACCCGGGCAAGACCGCGGGGATCGACGGCGTCGATTTCATTTGCGGAAACAGCAACAAGATGCGCCTTGTCGACGCGGCGCTCGGACTCATCGCCTCCGGTGAGAAGAACGGCGCGGCGGACATCAAGGTCGACGATATCATGTCGGCTCCGCTCGAGAGAATGTGTATACACTCGTCCGAGCGCACCCGCGCGTATGTCAAGATCGAGGACGGCTGTGACAATCGCTGCTCTTACTGCATAGTTCCGCAGGCTCGCGGTCATGTCAGGTCGAAGCCGGCTGAGGACGTCGTCGAGGAAGTTAAGGGACTCGTCGCGGCGGGCTATTACGAGATAGTTCTGACCGGAATCGAGACCGCCTGCTGGGGCAGGGATCTCGGGGATGAGAACCTCGCGGATCTTCTCGAAAAGGTCGACGCCATCGAGGGTATTGGCAGGATAAGACTCGGCTCGCTCGATCCGTCGCTGATGAAGCCTGAGTTTGTCGACAGAATAGCGAAGCTCAGTCATCTCGCGCCTAACTTCCATCTTTCGATGCAGTCGGGCTCGTCGCGCGTGCTCGCGGCGATGCGCAGACGCTATAACGCCGAGACCGCTGAAAGCAACATAGCCTATATCAGGGAGAAGATACCGGGCGTCACCTTCACTGCTGACATTATCGTCGGTTTCCCGGGAGAGACCGAGGAGATGTTCATGGAGACGGTCGATTTTGTGAAGAGAGTCGGGTTCATCCACCTGCACATCTTCCCGTACTCCAAGCGTCCGGGCACCGAGGCAGCCGAGATGGAGGACCAGATTCCGGAGGAGACGAAGAACGAGCGCCTGAAGCGTCTTGAGGACGCGGAGCGCGAAGCGGCTCTGAAGATTGCCGAGAATTATGTCGGTAGCCAGAAAGACGTTCTGTTCGAGCTCTGCGAGGACGGGCGCGCCGTCGGACACACCGCCGAGTTCCTTGAGGTGACAGTGATAACTCCGGAAGATCTGCACGGAGAGATAAAGGCCGTGAAGCTCAACGGCTTTGACGGATCAACCTACAGCGGCTTCATTATCTGATCGTTGATGACGATTGTCCCCGAAGAAAACCGGAAAGATCTTTCCCCGTCATCCGGACGCGCGGAGAAGCCGCGCGCCGTGTCCGGCGGGAGATGAGAAGATGCTGTCGCGTCAGGGCACGGCATTCCATGAATAATTGAATTGAATAAGGAGTCGGAAAATGGTATACAGAATATACGTCGAAAAGCAGCCCGCGCACGCCGTGGAGGCGAGGAGCCTGTTCGCGGACATACGCGAGAACCTGATGATAAGCGGGCTCACCGGTCTCAGGGTCCTGAACCGCTACGATGTCGAAGGCATCGATGAGGAGGTGTTCGCGAAAGCGAAGAACACCATCTTCTCTGAGCCGCAGAGCGATATCGTCTATGACGAGGTAAAGGCGGACGGCGTCGTCTTCGCGGTCGAGTACCTGCCGGGACAGTTCGACCAAAGAGCGGATTCCTGCGCGCAGTGCATTCAGCTGCTGACCTACCGTGAGCGTCCGCGGGTCAGAACCGCGCGCGTGTATATCCTTTCCGGCAATATTTCTGCGGACGACGTCGGGCGCATAAAGCACTATGTCATCAACCCGGTCGAGAGCCGTGAGGCGTCGCTTGATAAGCCGGAAACGCTCGCCGACAACTTCCATATTCCGACAACCGTCGAGACTATAGACGGCTTCATCTCTATGGATGAGAAGGCACTCCATGAGTTCCTTGACAAGTACGCGCTCGCGATGGATTTCGACGACGTATGTTTCTGTCAGAAGTATTTCCGCGACGAGGAGAAGCGCGATCCCACCATTTCCGAGATCAGGCTGATCGACTCCTATTGGTCTGACCATTGCCGCCACACTACATTCCTCACCTCGATCGAAAACGTGAAGATCGGCGACGAGTACGTGAAGGAGACCTTCGAGGATTACCTTGAGAAGAGAAAGTTCGTCTACGGCGAGCGTCTCTCAAAGAAGAACGTCACGCTCATGGACATGGCGACCATTGCGGCGAAGTACTTAAAGAAGACCGGTGTGCTGAAGAATCTCGATGAGTCAGAGGAGATCAACGCCTGCTCGGTGAAGATCAAGGTCGACATCGACGGCAAGCCCGAGGATTGGCTCTTCATGTTCAAGAACGAGACGCACAACCACCCGACCGAGATCGAGCCTTTCGGCGGCGCGGCTACCTGTCTTGGCGGTGCGATCCGTGACCCGCTGTCCGGACGTTCATATGTCTATCAGGCGATGCGCGTCACAGGATGCGCCGACCCGCGTGTTCCGGTTTCCGAGACGCTGCCGGGCAAGCTCCCGCAGTCGAAGATAACTCACGGCGCGTCGAGCGGCTATTCATCCTACGGCAACCAGATCGGTCTCGCTACCGGCGCTGTTTATGAGCTCTATCATCCGGATTATGTCGCGAAGCACCTCGAGATCGGCGCCGTCGTCGGCGCGGCTCCCGCGAAGAACGTCGTTCGTGAGCGCCCGATTCCCGGCGACGAGATAATCCTGCTCGGCGGACGCACCGGACGCGACGGCTGCGGCGGAGCTACCGGCTCCTCGAAGGCGCACACCGCGTCCTCTCTGACAACCTGCGGCGCGGAGGTCCAGAAGGGCAACCCGCCGGAGGAGAGAAAGCTCCAGAGACTGTTCAGAGACGAGAAGGTCACGAGACTTATCAAGCGCTGCAACGATTTCGGCGCGGGCGGAGTTTCGGTCGCTATCGGTGAGCTCGCGGACGGGCTTGATATCGACCTCTCGAAGGTTCCGAAGAAGTACGAGGGTCTCGACGGCACCGAGCTCGCGATTTCCGAGTCTCAGGAGAGAATGGCTGTCGTCGTCGCGAAGGAGGATGCGGATAAGTTCCGCGGATACGCCTCCCGCGAGAATCTCGAGTCGACGATTGTCGCGCGTGTGACCGAAGAGCCTCGTCTGCGCATGAAGTGGAATGGAAATTACATAATCGACCTCTCCCGCGAGTTCCTGAACTCGAACGGCGCGGAGAAGCACACCGATATCGAGATCGAGAGCGTGAATACCGCTGGTCTGCTCGATGGCTTCATGGAAACTGTCGACACGTCGGATAGGATGGACGCCGTCAGAAAGGTCATCACTTCGCTCAATATCTGCTCTGAGCGCGGACTTGTCGAGAAATTTGACAGCACGATCGGCGCGGGCACCGTCGTGATGCCTTACGGCGGAAAGTACCAGATCACCGAACCGCAGTACATGGCGGCGAAGATCCCGGTGCTCACCGGCGAGACAGACACGACCTCGCTCATGGCATACGGCTTCGACCCGTTCCTGTCGTCGAAGAGCCCGTATCACGGCGCTGTCTATGCGGTCGTCGAGTCGGCGGCAAAGCTCGTCGCGGCGGGTGCTGATTACCATAATATATATCTCACTTTCCAGGAGTATTTCGAGAAGACGAGAAACGATCCGAAGCGCTGGGGCAAGCCGATGGCGGCTCTGCTCGGAGCTCTGAAGGCTCAGTGCGAGCTCGGCATCGCGGCGATCGGAGGAAAGGACTCGATGTCCGGCACCTTCGAGCATATCGACGTTCCGCCGACACTCGTTTCCTTCGCCGTCGCGGTCGACGACGCGAAGAATCTTGTAACTCCCGAGTTCAAGGGCGCTGGTCACTTTGTGACGCTGCTCGTTCCGGTGCTCGATCATAACGATCTTCCGGACTTCGAGAGCCTGAGACATCTGTTTGACCGTGTACACGCGCTCATCTCGTCCGGTAAGGCAAAGGCTGTTTACGCTGTCGATATGGGCGGCGCGGCTGAGGGACTTGTCAAGATGGCGCTCGGAAACCGTATCGGTTTCAAGGCCGCTGACGATATCGACAACAGGTCGCTGTTCGGGCTCGGATACGGTGCGTTCATCGTCGAGACCGAGGAGAGGATCGACGGCAGACTTCTCGGCATGACCACAGACGACGGTAGATTCACGCTCGGCGGCGAGTCGGTCGACGTCGAGGCTCTCCAGAAGGACTGGGAATCCACCCTCGAGAAGGTGTTCCCGACCGTCGTTCCGGAGATCAAGCCGGAAAAGGTCGAGAAGTTCACCTGCGCGGAGCGCTCCGCGGTCGTCGCGAATGAGAAGTTTGCCCGTCCGAGAGTTGTGATTCCGGTATTCCCGGGAACGAACTGCGAGTACGACACGATGAGGCGTTTCAACGCCGCCGGCGCGGAGTCTGAGATATGCGTGCTCAGAAACCTCGACGCGAAGGCGCTCGGCGAGTCGGTCGACGAGCTTGTGTCGCTCATAAACGGCGCTCAGATATTCATGCTTCCTGGCGGATTCTCCGGAGGCGACGAGCCGGACGGCTCCGGTAAGTTCATCACCGCGGTGCTGAGAAACCCGCGCGTCAAGGACGCCGTCACAGACCTCATCGAGAACCGCGACGGTCTCGTACTCGGTATATGCAACGGCTTCCAGGCGCTCGTCAAGTCCGGACTTCTCCCGTACGGTAAGATCATGGACGAGATGACGCCCGACTGCCCGACGCTGACCTTCAACACGATCGGCCGTCACCAGTCGATGATGGTCCGCACGAGAATCGCGTCGGTGAAGTCCCCGTGGCTCGCCGGAGTGAATGTCGGCGACATTCACACTGTGCCGATATCCCACGGAGAGGGACGCTTCTACGCCGACGAGGCTCTTATCAGAAAGCTCGCCGCGAACGGACAGATCGCGACCCAGTACGTGGATCTCGACGGCGACCCGACGATGGATATACGCTTCAACCCGAACGGTTCCGGCTTCGCGATCGAGGGCATACTCAGCCCCGACGGACGCATCTTCGGTAAGATGGGTCACAGCGAGAGAATCGGCAGGAATGTCGCCATCAACATTGAGGGCGACAAGGACCAGCATATCTTTGAGTCCGGAGTAAAATACTTCAAGTAAAAAACGCGGGGCTGTTGTGTTTCGGCATGACAGCCCTGCTTTGAAAGTTTTTCATTAAAAAGAAACGGAGGCGGCGGAATGAACAGATTACGCGTCGGAATATACGGCGTCAGACGCGCTCTGAATATTATGCGCCGCGGTCTCGCGGGAAATTTAGCGCAGATCGTCGCCGTGACCGACCCTGACGCCGAGCTTGTGCGGAACGCGTCGGACGAGATATCGTCTCTCGGCGCCGCAGCGTACACTGAATTCGGGCGTTTTCTCGGCGCAGGTCTTGACGCGGTCATCATCGCGGGGCCGCCGGGACGGCAGGCTTCATCCGCCATCAAAGCGCTGCGGCACGGTATCGACGTGCTCTGTTATCCGATGCCCGTGTCAATGCTTGACGAGGCGTTCCTGCTTGAGCGGACTGTCCGGGAGGGCGGACGCGTCTTCGCTTTCGCGGAGCCGTATTGCTACAGACGCGGGGTCATGACGGCAAGGGAGATGTACCGGAACGGCGACATCGGAAAGCTGCTGTCGGTCGAGGCGACCCGCGTCGGAAGGGAACCGCTCACGACCAAGGTGCTGAAGGGCGAGGCGTATCTTCCGTCGACTTTTATGTGCTCGGCGAGCGTCGGACCGATGCTTTTCGCGACCGGGTTACGTCCTCTCCGCGTCATCGGCATGGAGACGCCGCGCGCCGGGTTCACCTCGTCGAAGGGGGCTAAGCATGCGAGCGCCGCGACAGAGCTTTTTGAGTTTGACGGCGGCGCTGTGGGGCGGAGCTTTCACGGGGAGCTGTCCTGTCCGCCGCGGTTCACGCTCACTATGTGCGGCGAGACCGGAACGATAGAGGTCTGCGGCGACAGACTGCTTCACCATGACTATTCGAGCGGAAGGCGGGTCAGCTCGGATCTCAGGCGGAGCGTGCCGCGCTTTCCGGGCGCGAATTATTACGCGGACGATCTCGAGAACGCTGAAGCTTCGGCTATATGCTGTTTTATCGGAAAACTGCTTGGAGACGTCGATTCGGCGTCTTGCTCGATTGACGTCTGGAGGGCGCTCGACATATCGCTTTCCGGACTGCTGGCGTATCGCTCGGTGCTTGACGGCGGAAGGGCGTTCATGATGCCGGATACGAGAACCGACGACGGGCGCGAGTTCTGCCGAGGGGACCGCTTTACGACCGATCCGGACGCTGACGCGAAGTACAGGCTCCCGCCGAACAAGAACCGAGGCGCGGGAAAACAGAAAACACTGATTTAAGGTTGTTTTCGCAGAAAAAAGCCCATAAGTTCAAGACTTTTTTCTGCGGAACCCCGATTTACTCAGTGTTTCCTCAAAATTATCCGTGACCGGAAGACGGGCACGGATATTGTTTTTCGCAAATATACTTGAAAAAATCCTGCGGCTGTGATATACTATATTATAATGAAGATTATTCGGAGGACGGGTATGTACTATAAGTATGAAACTCACGCGCATACGTCGGAGACGAGCAGGTGCTCGCATATATCCGGCGCGGAGCTGGCGCGGTTCTATAAATCGCTCGGTTATACCGGGATGTTCGTGACCGATCACTTTTTCAACGGGAATACGACGGTACCGTCGGATCTTGCGTGGAGTGAGCGGGTCGACAGGTTCATGGAGGGCTACTTTGCGGCTAAGGCTGAGGGGGACAGGATCGGGCTTGACGTGTTTTTCGGATGGGAGTATACGCTTTGCGGAAATGATTTTCTGATATATGGACTCGGGCGGGATTGGCTGCTTTCTAATCCGGATCAGCTCGGGCTTTCTGTTCGTGATTATATGAAGAGGGTCAGAGAGGACGGCGGATTGGTCATTCATGCGCATCCGTTCAGGGAGGCGGGGTATATTGATATGATAAGGTTGATTCCGCGGGACGTCGACGGGGTTGAGGTGATCAACGCGAGTATGAAGGATGAGTATAATTCGCGCGCGGAGTGGTACGCAGGGAGTTATGACCTTCTCAGATCAGCGGGTTCGGATAATCATGCCGGACAGCGTCCGAGACTCGCGGGCGTTTTTCTGCCGGAGCGTATTATGTCTGAGCGTGATTTTGTCCGTCTGATGAAGGATGGCGTGTCTGAGTTGTTCTGTGACCGTTACGATGAGTCCGGCGTCAGATTATAAAAGTTTAGCGAAGGAGGGGTGCAGGGGAGGAGGTGCCTTTTCAAAGGCATCTCCTCCCCTGCAAAGCGAGGGTATATGAAGCACGTTGATATTTACACGGACGGAGCCTGTAAGCATAACCCGGGTCCGGGCGGCTGGGGCGCGATAATTGTCTATAAGCAGACTGAGAAGGAGCTTGCGGGCGGCGAGGAGCGGACTACTAATAACCGAATGGAGCTGCTGGGCGCGATAAGTGCGCTTGAGGCGTTGAAGGAGCCTTGCGAGGTTACGTTGACTTCGGATTCGAAGTATATGATTGATTCGATAACTAAGCGATGGGTGTATGGATGGAGGTCGCGCGGGTGGGTGAAATCGGATAAGACTCCGGCTCTCAATCCGGATCTTTGGGAGAGGCTGCTTGGTCTTCTCGAGGTGCATAAGGTGACGTTCGTCTGGGTCAAGGGTCATGCCGGGCATCCGTATAATGAGCGGTGCGATGCGTTGGCGGTTGAAATGGCTGAGAGTTTCAAGGCACTCAGGAATCATTAAATTTAATGCTTTCTGTATAAAGGTAATATATATATTTATGGAAGAAAGATTTGTATACGCGGACAACGCGGCAACTACGAGTGTGTCGCCGGCGGTGCTCGCGAAGATGATGCCGTATTTCGCTGAAAAGTATGGGAATCCGTCGAGTCTTCATTCGAAGGGCAGGGAAGCGAAGGAGGCGGTCACCGGCGCGCGGGAGAGAATCGCGGCGGTGCTCGGCGCGAGACCGTCCGAGATATATTTTACGTCCTGCGGCTCGGAGGCCGACAATATGGCGGTCAAGGGCGCGGCACGGCTCGGGAATGGGAAACATATCGTCACGACTCTGATCGAGCATCATGCGGTGCTGAATTCGATGAAGGCGCTTGAGCACGACGGGTACGAGGTGACATATCTCGTGCCGGACGGAGAGGGCTTTGTCACACCGGAGCGGGTCGCGGAGGCGGTGCGCGATGACACGGCTCTTGTCGCGGTCATGCTCGCGAACAACGAGATAGGCACAATTGAGCCGGTATGCGAGATAGCGTCCGCGGTGAAGGCGAAGAACCGATTAACACTTGTCTTTACCGACGCTGTGCAGGCGGTCGGCGCGATACCGGTCGATGTACGGGAGCTCGGCGTCGATATGCTGAGCCTTTCGGGGCATAAGATACACGCGCCGAAGGGGATCGGAGCGCTTTATGTCAGAAGCGGGCTCAGACTTCCGCCGCTTATTGACGGCGGCGGACAGGAGCGCGGCATGCGCGCCGGAACTGAAAATGTTCCATATATTATCGGACTCGCACACGCGGTGGAGGACGCCGTAAACGGGCTCGATCGGATGAAGAGAGTCAGCGCTCTGCGCGACCGGCTGATCTACGGAATACTCGCCGCGATTCCGGACACGCGGCTGAACGGCCCGCGGACGGACAGGCTTCCCGGAAATGTCAATGTGTCTTTCGGCGGCGTCGACGGCGAGAGTCTGCTGCTTCTGCTCGATATGGCGGGGATATGCGCGTCGGCGGGTTCGGCGTGCGCTTCGGCGTCTCTTGAGCCGTCGCACGTTCTGGGCGCGGTCGGAACGCCGGAGAAATACTCACACGGGGCGATAAGGTTCTCACTCGGGGACATGAACGGCGGCGAGGACGTCGATTATATTCTAGAAAGGCTGCCGGGCATAATCGACAGACTGCGCGCGGCGGGGCGGAGCTGAGAAGACGTGTTGTTCGTCATGTGAACCAAATAAAAACGCCGTTCCGGAGCCGGAGCGGCGTTTTGGGACACGTGACGCGACCGTCCGAAAGGTTCACATGACCGTCACAATGGATGCACGTCGATAATTCTTCGAAAACCTGTATTCATTTTGTGTGCAAAAATCATTACACAATATGCAAACGCTTCCATTAAATGGTATAAATGTCTGAATTTGCGATGAAATTGTGCACTTCGTATAGGTGTAGAAAAATCGACGCGTTTTTTGTATAATGTGCATAAATCTGCTACCGCTATTTTGAGTCCCGAAAGTCCTGACATGCGGAAAATATGGGTAATTATAAGTTACACTATCATGAAGCGGCAAATCTGTATATTGAGATATTGCGCATAAATCAGGGAAATTCAGGATTTACGTGTAAAATATAATTACATTGTAGGAATGTAGTAACAAAAAAATCACCCTGCCGCAGGATAACGCCACGTCCGGAAAAATGTGAACGTGCTGCCGCCCGTTCGGAGTCGGCTCTGTGACGGGAATTTGAAAAGCGGATGAAAAAACATACTATTGACTTTTGTCGGATGTTATGTTATTATATTTGTATGAAAAAATCGGCGGAAGTCTGCTTGTGGACGAAACGTCATGAAGTGATTTGCTATACGGAACAACGCACGGCGGTAAGAAATCCGCGGACGGCGTTCTGTTCCGTGAACGGGGTTCGTGGATCTGACTGTTCGACTTGCTTGGAACAGGATGTTCCGTGTGAACAGGGTGTTCCGTGCGGCAATCCACTTCATGCCGCGGACTCCGGCGGCTCCGGATGATTGGCTCATAGCTTTGTACGGAAGGACCTGAGCGGCGGCGCGAAAGCCACACCTCGCGCGCGGCGGCGGTCCGGACGGACCCCCAAAAGCTGATGCCTCCAAGGCTGACGCCCCGGAGGCAGGTTACCCTCAAAGTAAAATTCTTGGCAGGAGGAAAGGTTTTAATGAAGAAAACGAAATTAACAAGGTTAATTGCGGTTTTTTTATCATTGATGATGCTCGGATCCACGTTCGGGGTCGGAAGCTATGCGGCCGATGCCTCGTCGGATGACGGCTCGTCCACGGTCAGCTACGATATAGCCGACGTTCAGGATCTCTTGAACGCGGAAAGCTATACTGACTACGCTGCCCGTACGGCTGACGTTCCGAAGGGCAGATCAGAGGTAAAGATAGACGCGGTTGACTACAACAAGGACGAAACTGACGCGAAGGTTGAGGTCGTCTCGAACTACAACGGCGCGTCCGGAAGCGCTCTGCTGACTCCGGCGGACGGTACCACCGCGTGGGATATTGAGGTCCCGGCGACCGGAAAGTACGCGATTGATATCGAGTACACGTTCCCGACGGACGGCAAATCCACCGCTATCGAGCGCAAGCTCAGGATCGACGGTGAGTACCCGTTCAAGGGAGTGAGATATCTCTCGATTACCAAAGTGTGGCGCGATGAATACCAGACGGCAGAGGACGGAAGTCCCGCTTTCAAGACCGATATCAACGGCAATGACATAAAGAGCCAGAAGTCCCTGTCTTCCGAGTGGCGTACATATACCGTGTGCGACTCCACCGGCTATGATATCAACCCGTATCAGATAGTTCTTGAGGCCGGCAAGCACACGATCTCGCTCGAGGCGAGCCGTGAGATCCTTGTCATCAAGTCGATAAAGATCTATCCGTACAAGGATCTTCCGACATATGAGGAAGTCAAGGCGGAATACGCGTCGAAGGGCTATCAGTCCGCGGATGGCGCCGAGAAGATCGTAATCCAGGCCGAGTATCCGGACGCGACTTCCGACCGCACCATCTATCCGCAGAACGACCGCACCTCCGCGCTGACTCAGCCGCAGAGCCCGTCGCTGTCCAAGCTCAACGCTCTCGGAAGCACGAAGTGGCAGACCGTCGGACAGTGGGTTGAATATTCCTTCACCTGCCAGAAGTCAGGTCTCTACGAGATCGCTCCGAGATACAAGCAGTCGGACCTCAGCGGTATGTACACTTCCCGCCGTATCAGAATAAACGGCGAGATCCCGTTTGAGGAAGCAAACTACTGCCAGTTCAACTTTTCTGACGAGTGGCAGTCAGAGGCGCTCGGAAACGGAAAAGAGACCTTCGAGTTCTATTTCGAAGAGGGCAAGACCTACACGATCCAGCTCGAGGTCGTCCTCGGCGGAATGAGCGAGATCATCGGACGCGTTCAGGCGTCTCTTACCGCGATCAACGCCGATTACCTCAAGATCCTCCAGATCACCGGCGCTGACCCGGATAAGTATCGTGACTATAACTTCCGCAACCTGATTCCGGATACCATCAAGGATCTGTACGCTCAGTACCTTGAGCTCACCGCGATCTCCAACGAGATCACCGAGGTCAACGGAATAAAGGGTTCGCAGGCGGCGTCGCTCGATAATATCGCGCGTGTCCTCCACAAGATGGCTACCGACGAGGATGAGGTCGCGAGAAACATGTCGACCCTGAAGACCCAGATCGGTACCCTCGGTACATGGCTCAACAACGTCAGAAACCAGCCTGTGCTTCTTGACTACATCGCGGTTCAGCCTGTCGGAGAGAAGCTCCCGAGAGCTGAGGCGAACTTCTTCGAGGCTGCCGGCTTCGAGATTTCGTCCTTCGTGATGTCCTTCTTCACCGACTACTCGAACCTCGGCGCTACCATCGAGCTCAACGAGGATGACGTCATTGAGGTCTGGACCAGCGCGGGTCGTGACCAGGCTCAGGTCATCAGATCGATGATCGATAATAACTTCACGTCTGTCACCAACATCGGTGTCTCGTTGAAGCTGATTTCGGCGGGTACGCTGCTTCCGGCAACGCTTTCCGGAACCGGTCCTGACGTTTCGCTCGGAAACGCGCAGGGCGACCCGATTCAGTACGCAATACGTAACGCGACGCTCCCGCTCAATAACTTCGACACATTCGACGAGGTCACGAGCAGATTCTCCAAATCCGCGATGGTCCCGCTCACTCTGTACGGAACCACTTACGCGCTTCCTGAGACCCAGACGTTCAACATGCTGTTCTACCGCAAGGACGTCTTCGCCGAGCTTGGTATCGACATTCCGAAGACATGGGATGACCTGATGGCGGCTGTTCCGTACCTTCAGTACAACAACATGATCGTCGGTATACCGAAGGAGCTCGCGGGCTACGAACTCTTCCTCTATCAGATGGGCGGAGAGCTTTACGCCGACAACGGCATGAGAATCAACGATTCGAACACCGCGCTTGAGGCGTTCGATACGCTCTGCTCTTACTTCACTCAGTATTCCTTCCCGGTTACCTACGATTTCGCTAACCGTTTCAGAACCGGTGAGATGCCGATAGGCTTCGCTGACTATGTCGCGATGTACAACCAGCTGTCGATCTTCGCGACCGAGATCAAGGACCTCTGGGAGTTCGTCCCGGTCATCGGTATGGAAGATGAGAACGGCAATATCAACAACACTTCGATATCCACCGTCACCGCTATGATGATGATGAACGGCTGTGAGAAGAAGGATAACGCATGGAAGTTTATGGACTGGTATGTCTCCGCTGACACTCAGTCGAACTACGCGAACGAGATGGTCGCGATCGTCGGTCAGGGCGCTATGTACGCTACCGCGAACAAGGAGGCTCTCGAGAGCCTGCCGTGGTCGACCACAGACCTCAACAACATCCTCGCACAGTATAACAACCTTGCCGCTATCCCCGAAATGCCCGGTGGATACATCATCACCCGTTACGTACAGTTTGCGTTCCTCGACGCTTACAACAACAACGCTGACCCGGTTGAGTCCTTCCTCGGATATGTCGACGACATAAACAAGGAAATCACCAGAAAGCGTAAGGAGTTCTTCCTTGACACCCTCGAGCTCGGCGAGACCCTCGCTGACAGAGAGGCTGCGCAGGGCGGAACCGATACTACCGCGGAGCAGTAAACGAAGCGGTAAATCAAAGTTACGAATCTCCCGCCAAGAGATGAGTTTTCTCCGGTCGGTCAGACCGACCGGAGGGAACGTTAACGCGGCGGGAATCAACAAATCTGTTATAAGGAGAGAACGCACATGTCACAGAATGCAGCGGCTGTTGAAAACAAACCGAAGCCGACCGCCCGTAAGGACATGACAAAGGCACAGTGGACGCTCAAGGAAATCGCGAGAAACAAGACCGCGTATTTCATGCTCGCGCCCTTCATGATTCTGTTCCTCATCTTCACGGTCTTCCCGGTCGTGCTCTCGATCCTGCTTAGCTTCACACAGTTCAACCTGCTCGAACTTCCGAGATTCATCTTCATGGATAACTATGTAAGGCTTTTCCTTGATGATGATATCTTCCTTCTGGCTTGCCAGAACACTCTCATTTTCGCGGCTATCACCGGACCTGTTTCCTACCTGATGTCGCTCCTCATCGCATGGTTCATCAATGAGCTTACTCCGAAGATCAGAGCGCTCGTAACGCTGGTCTTCTACGCGCCTTCCATTTCGGGTTCCGTTTACCTTATCTGGGGCGTTATCTTCTCCGACGACTCTTACGGTTACGCGAACGCGTGGCTCCAGGAGCTCGGAATCATCACAGACCCGATTCTCTGGTTCCACGATGAAAAGTACGTTATGGGACTTTGTATCGTCGTCGCTCTCTGGACCTCGCTCGGTACTTCCTTCCTTTCTTTCATCGCAGGTCTTCAGACCATCGACAAGTCGCTCTATGAAGCGGGCGCGGTCGACGGTGTCAAGAACAGATGGCAGGAGCTCTGGTATATAACTCTTCCGACCATGAAGCCTCAGCTGATGTTCGGTGCGGTCATGTCGATAACCGGATCCTTCGGTTTCGGCGGCGTCGTTACCGCGCTCGCAGGTTTCCCTTCGGTCAACTACGCGGCGCATACGATCATGCACCACCTCGAGGACTACGGCGGACAGCGTTTCGAGGTTGGTTACTCCTCGACCATAGCGGTCGTTCTGTTCGCGATAATGGTCGGCGCAAACCTCATTATCAAGAAATTATTATCGAAGGTGGGACAATAATATGGCAAGACTCAGAACCAGAAAACATAAAGTTGTCCTCAACCGTTCGGTCGGAGGCGATATCGGAATCAACGTGCTGCTCATCATCATGGGCGCGTTCATGTTCCTTCCGATGCTCTACGTTATCATGCAGTCCCTGAAGCCTCTTGACGAGCTGTGGATGTTCCCTCCGCGCTTCTACGTGGTGAGCCCGACTCTCAAGAACTTCTCCGACCTCTTCAAGCTCATGTCCACATCGTGGGTGCCGTTCTCGAGATACATATTCAACACTGTGTTCATCTCGGTCGTCGGTACTCTCGGAAACCTGCTCTTCTCCTCGCTCGCGGCTTACTCGCTCGCTAAGATCAAATTCCCGGGCCGCGGCTGGATGTTCGAGCTCATAGTCCTCTCCCTTATGTTTAACTCGACCGTCACCGGTATCGCGAACTTCATCACGATGAGTACGCTCCACTGGGTCGATACTTACCTTGCCATCATCGTTCCGGCTTGGTGTACTTCCCTTGGTCTGTACCTCATGAAGAACTTCATGGATACGGCGGTTTCGGACGCGGTGCTTGAGTCCGCGAGACTTGACGGCGCGACTGAGTTCTACACGTTCCTCCGTATCGCGATGCCGATGGTCAAGCCGGCTTGGCTGACTCTGATCATTTACTCTTTCCAGGGTCTCTGGAACCAGGGCAACTCGATCTACATCTATTCCGAACAGCTCAAGACCTTCAACTACGCGATCAACCAGATCGTCGCAGGCGGTATCGCCCGTGCGGGCGCGTCCGCGGCTGCTCAGGTGCTCATGATGGCGGTGCCGATCATCGTCTTCGTCATCTCTCAGTCGAACATCATCGAGACGATGGGTTCGTCGGGTATGAAGGACTAAGGGGGCTACAATCATGATGAAGAAATTATCAAGAATCCTTGCCCTCGCGGCGTGCCTGATACTCGCGCTCGGCTGCATTCCGGTCGGAGCTATCACACCTTATTCCACTTACACTTATTCGATCGACGGCTTCGCGCTGATGAGCCCGGACGCATATACTCCGGACAGACAGATCGACTCCGCTTATATGGGAGTTGACCCGGCGATCGACGACCCGAGAGACCTCGTGGTCGACCAGAACAAGAATGTCTACATCGCGGACGCGGCGAATAACCGTATCGTGGTGCTCGACAGATACTACAAGCTCAAGTTCTACATCGACGAGTTCACCAACGGACAGGGCGTCCCGGACTCGCTGACCAATCCTTCCGGCGTTTTCGTCACTGACGATAAGATTTACGTCGCTGATACCGATAACAACCGTATCGTGATGTTCGAGCTCGATGGTACCTTCTATAAGGTCATCGAGGAGCCGGATTCGGATGTCTTCCCGGAAGGCTCCATCTATAAGCCGGTCGCTCTCGCGGTCGACGCTTACGGACGTATCTACGTCATTTCTTCCACGACCTACATGGGCGTTATCGCGATCAACGAGGAGGGTGACTTCCAGGGCTTCATCGGAGCTCAGAAGGTCACGATCAGCGCGCTTGACATCATCTGGAGACGTTTCCAGACCGAGGAGCAGAGAAAGCTCTCCCAGCAGTATGTCTCGACTGAGTTCAACAACATAACGATCGATGAGAAGGGCTTCATCTACGTTACCACTTCTTCGATCGACGAGAACCAGCAGCAGGCGGCCATCAGGTCCAATGACGGCACCTACGCTCCGGTCAAGAAGCTCAATACCGCGGGCTCCGACATCATGAAGAGAAACGGCTTCTTCGGTCCCGGCGGTGAGGTTAACATCACCAACGTTTCGACGGCTGAGATCACCGGTCCGTCCAAGATCATCGACGTCGCTATCGGTCCGGAGGGTACCTGGTCGATCATCGACGAGAAGAGATCCAAGGTCTACACCTACGACTCCGAGGGCAACCTCCTGTTCATCTTCGGTGACCAGGGTCAGCAGCTCGGCAACATCCAGTCCATCGAGGCTATCGCTTATCTTGATAACGATATCCTGCTTCTCGACAAGACTTCCGACAACATTTCGGTATTCAGACGCACCGAGTACGGCGATCTCCTGATCGACGCGCTGCGCAATACCAATGAGAGAAATTACGACACGACCATCGACTACTGGCTCGAGATCCTCAAGAGAAACAACAACTTCGACTCCGCGTATATCGGAATAGGCAAGAGCCTTTACAGAAGCGCGAAGTACGAGGAGGCGCTCACGTACTACAAGTCCGCTTATGATACCGAGAACTACTCTGAGGCGTTCAAGGAAATCAGAAAGAACTGGATTTCGAAGTACATAGTGCTCATCCCGATCATCGTTGTCGCGATAATCGTACTGCTCGTACTCTTCAACAAGTACGCGGCAAAGCTCAACAAGAAGACTCAGCTCAAGAAGGGCCGCAAGACCTTCTGGGAGGAGCTCATGTACGCAAACCACCTGATAGTCCACCCGTTTGACGGCTTCTGGGATCTGAAGCATGAATACCGCGGATCGGTCCGTGCGTCCTTCGTATGGCTCGCGCTCGCGATACTCACCTTCTACTATCAGTCGGTCGGCACCGGTTATGTCTTCAACCCGCGCAGAGCTTATTCCACCATTCTTATTCAGCTGACAGCGGTTCTTGTGCCTGTGCTTCTCTGGTCTGTATCCAACTGGTGCCTGACCACTCTGTTCGATGGTGAAGGAACCTTCAGGGATATCTTCGTCGCGACCTGCTACGCGCTGGTTCCGATTCCGATACTCATCATCCCGTCGGTTATCATCTCGAACTTCGCTCTGGCGACCGAGGCTAAGACGATCAACCTCCTCGTTTCGATCGCGTTTGTATGGTGCGGACTCCTGATCTTCTTCGGAACGATGACAACGCATGACTATACATTCGGCAAGAACGTTATCACGACTCTCGGTACCATCGTCGGTATGGGCGTCATCATGTTCATAGGCATCCTGTTCTCCACGCTTCTTGCCAAGATCGTAAGCTTCATATCCAGCATCGTGATTGAGATCACGTACCGAATGTAATAACAGGATAGGAGTTATAGTAAATGAAAAAATTCAGATTATTATCGGCGTTCCTGACTGTTGTTATGGTCGCGGGCTCTCTTTCAGCGTTTTCGCTGAGCGCCGCCGACGCCAAGTCCAAGACCGACGAACCTCTGGTTCCCGGGATTGACGAGGAGACCGGCGTTCCTACAATCAGTTACCTCACCGAAAAATTTGCGACCCCCGAGGATAAGCTCGCCACGATGACGAAGTATCTCTCGAAGGGCAACTACGAGCTCTATGTCGAGCCTGTATCCGGCGAAATCGCGTACGTCAACGTGAAGACCGGACAGATACTCTTCTCGAACCCGTGGGATATCGCGGACGATTCCACCAAGGCTTCTCAGTCGGTCAAAGAGGAGCTGATGAGCCAGATCATCATCAAGTACACCGACAACGATTCCGAGCTCGACCTCCTCAGCTTCACCGAAGCTTGCCAGAGAGGTCAGATCAACGTAAAGAAGATCAAGAACGGCGTAAGAGTCGAGTACACGATGGGTCGTGAAGAGACCCGTAAGCTCGTCCCGAAGCAGATTGAGGCGACCCGCTTCAAAGAGCTTATTCTGAACAACATTCCCGAGGGCACCGCGAAATCCAAGATGGACGCGTTCTACACTCTTAAGGATCCGAACGATGAAAACCTCACCGAGCGCGGAAGAACCGAGCTTATCGCGACTTTCCCGATCTGTGAGCAGATGGCGATTTACGTCTTCGACCCGTACGCGTCCGACCGTGAGCTGAACCTCATCGAGGGTTATATCAAGCAGTACTGCCCTGAGTACACCTACGAGACACTTGAGGAAGACCACGCGATGACTCAGTACGAAGGTACCGATAAGGCGCCTGTCCTGTTCAGACTTTCGCTTGAGTACACGCTCGACGACGACGGAAATCTCGATGTGAGACTTCCCGCTAACGGTATCCGTTACGACGAGTCGTCATTCCAGCTTACCAATATCAGACCGCTTCCGTATTTCGGAGCAGGCTCCAACGATTATGAAGGTTATACCTTCTTCCCGGACGGTTCCGGAGCGCTTGTCCGCTTCCAGGACGTCACCACCAAGCCGCTTATCCTCTCGAGCAAGATTTACGGCGAGGATTACGCTTACCAGAAGGTTTCCGGACAGCATAAGGAAGTCATGAGAATGCCGGTTTACGGCGTTGTCGAGACGAACGTGGCAGTCGAAAAGACCACCACCGAGACCGATGAGGACGGAAAGAAGACCACCAAGACCACGATCCGCGAGATAAAGACCAAGGACGGTGAGGTCTACGAGAAGAAGACAAACGGCTTCCTCGCGATAGTCGAGGAGGGCGACGCTCTCGCAAGCATCACCACCAACTCCGGCGGACCGCTCCACAAGTACAACACCGTTTACACTCAGTTCTCCCCGCGTCCTAAGGATTCCTACAACCTCGCCGAGTCTATCTCGGTCGGACAGAACGCAACTTATACCGTCGTTTCCAAGCGTAAGTACGCAGGAAGCTATCGTATAAAGTTCATCATGCTGACTGACGACGAGCTCGCTAAGGAGTCCGGACTCACGAAGTACTACGAGGCATCATATGTCGGTATGGCGAAGGCTTACCGCGAGTACCTCGAGGCTGAGGGCAAGATTTCTGACCTCACGAACGTGAAGGATCAGATTCCGCTTTACATTGAGTCCTTCGGATGCCTTGATGACGTCGAGAGAATCCTCTCGATTCCGGTCGAGGTCCTGAAGCCTCTGACCACCTTTGATGACCTCAAGGAAATGTACGGCAAGCTCGAGGAAGCGGGCATCACGAATGTCAACTTCAAGCTCACCGGCTTCGCGAATGAGGGCATGAACGATACCTCCGCTTACAATGTCAAGTTCGACAAGGAAGTCGGTGGAAACAAGGGCTTCACTTCGTTCGTTGAGTACGCTGAGAGCAAAGGCATCGGCGTGTTCCCGGATTTTGACTTCGCGAACATCGGCAAGTTCAAGCTCTTTGACGGCGTTTCGATGAGAAAGCACCTCATCAAGACGATGGATAACCGTTACACGACCAAGCGTTATTATGATTCGACGCTCCAGTCGTTCGAGCGCGGCTACGCACTGGCGGTCTCCCCGTCCGTTTACAGCTACTTCTACGATCATTTCACTGAAGCGTACTCGAAGCTGAATCCTTCCGGAATTTCGGTTGCTACACTCGGTACTGACCTGAACTCCGACTTTGATAAGAAGGATCCGTACAACCGCGAGGATAACAAGGGTTATACCACTGACCTTCTTTCGAGAATCAAGGAAGATTACCAGAACGTCATGATTGACGGTGGTAACCTTTACTCCATCGAGTATGCTACCGATATCATCAACGTTTCGCTCGACTCGTCGAGATTCTCAGGCGCCAGCGAGGCTGTTCCGTTCGTCGGAATGGTGCTCCATGGCAGCAAGAACTTCGCGGGCACCGCTATCAACATGGCGGGTGACACGCAGTATGAGCTCCTGAAAGCGATCGAGAACGGCGCTTCGCTGTACTTCACGCTTTCCGCGCAGAACACTCAGCTCCTCAAGGAAGATATAGAGTTCCAGGAATACTATTCCGTCAACTTCGATATCTGGTATGAGTCTGTCAAGAATCTGTATGCTGAGCTGAACGAGGCTATCGGAAAGCTTCAGGATAAGAAGATTGTCGGACATGAGTTCCTTATCGGTGAGCGCGTTGCTTCCGCTGAGGAGATCGCGGCCGACAAGCAGGCTGAGGCGGACGCTCTGGCAGCAGAGCAGGAGGCTGAGGAGCTCGCTAAGGAAAAGGCAGAAAAGAAGGCAAAGCTTGAGGCGAGACTCGGCACTGCCGCTGAGGGTACTGCCACCGCTGACACCACTGTTGATACCACTGAGGAGACCGTAGAAGAGACGACCGGATATCAGAAGACCAAGTACACTTCTGACGACGGACGTATCGTCAAGGTCACCTATGAGGGCGGCACATCCTTCATTCTCAACTACAATAACTTTGAGATCACCGTTGAGGATGGCGGAAAGACCTACACCATCGGCGCTCTCGAGTACGTCAAGACTAAATAAGGAGAGGTGTTAAAATGACAAGCGAAGCAAAACTTACAAGCGCTCCGAAGAAGCGCAGACGCGCGGCCTCTCTTGATGCGCGCAAGGCGCGTGCGGGTTGGGTGTTCGTCTTCCCGTTCGTGCTTGGGTTCATCATCATTTATCTGCCGATAGTCATCGACTCCATCAAGTATTCGTTCAACAAGATAAAGATAGGTCAGGGCGGCGGCTACACGCTTGAGTTCGTCGGTTGGGAAAACTATCAGGAGGCTCTGTTCGTCGACCCGGGCTTTGTCCAGGCGCTGACCTCCGGTATCCAGCAGCTTATCTTCGACATTCCCGCGATTGTTATCTTCTCGCTGTTCATGGCCGTGCTTCTTAACCAGAAGATGGTCGGTCGTGCGGCGTTCCGTGCGATATTCTTCATTCCTGTCATCATCTCCACTGGTATTATCGACAGAATCGACCAGGCAAACACGATGATTGAGTACATGAACACAACCGAAGAGGGTATCAACGACGGTTCCGGTCAGAATACCACATCCGAGATACTTTCGGCGGTGGATATCGAGCGGTTGTTCGATAACATGAAGGTCGGTACCGAGCTCGTTGAGTATGTCGTCAAGATGGTCAACAACATTTACGACATCATCAACCGTTCCGGTGTCCAGATGCTTATCTACCTCGCCGGACTTCAGTCCATCTCCCCCGCTATCTATGAGTCCTGTGACATAGACGGCGCTACCGCATGGGAGACCTTCTGGAAGATCACCTTCCCGATGATCAGCCCGATGATCCTCGTCAACGCGATTTATACGGTCATTGACTCGTTCACGTCTCAGTCGAACCAGGACATGACGTACATTTCGACGGTTTACGACCAGGCCGGCGGTAACGTGCTCTCGAGCGCGATGGCGTGGATCTACTTCCTCATCGTTCTTGTCATCATCGGACTTGTCGCAGCAATACTCAGCGCTTATGTCTTCTACCAGAAGCGCGACTAAGGAGGGAAAAGAATGAATAATCAACAGACTGCTCAGACCGGAGCGCCAAAGCCGCCGAAGGTCATGAAAGAGAGCAAAAACAAGATCAAGGTTGATTTCGAGAGAACCCCTCTGAAGGAGCGCTTGAAGGCTAAGTTCCTCAACGGCTACTTCTTCAAGAACCTTATCTGGGGACTCTTCAGATACGTGCTTCTTATCGGTATCTCCTATGTCATCCTGTTCCCGTTCTTCGCGAAGATTTCCGGTTCCTTCATGAGCCGTGACGACTTCGTCGATGTGACGGTCAAGCTGATACCAAAGTATCCGACACTTGATACTTACCGCGCGATCATCTCGCAGAATAAGTACTTCTCGGCGCTTCTCAACACCGCGACACTGTCGATTCTCTGTGGACTTATCCAGACATTCATCTGCTGCCTTATCGGCTATGGACTCGCTAAGTTCAAGTTCAAGGGCAACAAGCTGATCTTCTTCCTCGTGATTTTCACCATGGTTGTCCCGCACAGAACTCTTCAGCTTTCGATGTTCATGAAGTTCAGATACTTCGATATTCTCGGTATCTTCAATCTTCTCGGCGGCGGCGTGTTCGAGGGACTCAACGTCATTCCGTTCACATCGCTCAACCTGAATAACTCGTACTGGCCTCTGGCGCTCCTGTCTCTCGGCGGACTCGCGTTCAAGAACGGACTTTACATCTTCATGATGCGTCAGTTCTTCCGCGGCGTGCCGGATGAGCTCGAGGAGTCGGCTTACATCGACGGTTCGGGTACGTTCAGAACCTTCATCCAGATCATCCTTCCGCTTTCGATCCCGATGATGATCACCATCTTTCTGTTCGCGTTCTCGTGGCAGTGGACCGACAACTTCTATACGAAGGTCTTCTTCACGAAGTCGTCGATGGTGCTCATGCCTGATGTCGTGGCGATCCCGAAGACGCTCGATACGCAGTACGCGGCTCAGAACCTTTATGAGTCCGCGATCAGAAATACCTGCGGACTGCTGATACTCGCTCCTCTGCTTGTTGTCTACATCTTCATGCAGAAGTACCTGGTCGGCGGTATCGAGAGATCCGGTATAGTCGGTTAAAAAAACAAAAAATGTCACGCGGCGACGCGTGGCATTTTTTGTGGGACGGATATTCTATCGAAAACAAAAAGACCGCCGCGGTCAGAACCGCGGCGGTCTTTTTTTAATTCTGATCAGATTATTGTCTTGCCTTCGTAAATCTTCACGCATCCGCCGGAGAGGTAGACGGCGTCATCGGTGTATCTGATGCGGAGGTCTCCGCCTTTCAGCTTGACCGTGATGTCCTCGTTCTTCGGGCAGTAGCCGTTTTCTACGGCAGCGACGACAGCGGCGCAGGCGCCGGAGCCGCACGCCCATGTCTCACCGGAGCCGCGCTCCCAGACGCGCATCTTGAGCGTCTTCGGGTTGAGAACCTTGATGAATTCGGTGTTGACGCGCTCGGGGAAGAGCGGGTCGTTCTCAAACTTCGGTCCGAGCTTCTCGAGGTCGAGATAATCGAGCGGGCTGTCGAGATCCTCGCTGAACACGACGCAGTGCGGGTTGCCCATCGATACGCAGGTGATCCTGTAGCGTCCGTCAGCGACCTTTGTGGGTACTCCTATAGCGGTGTCGCCGGGGAGCTTGACGGGGATCATGGCGGGGTTAAGCTCCGCCTTGCCCATGTCAACCGTCGCGTAGCTGACGACGCCGTTGACCTTCTCGACAGCGACTTTACGGATGCCGCTGAGGGTTTCGATTGTCACATAGTCGCGGTTGACGATGCCGTTGTCGATTAGGTATTTCGCGATGCATCTCGCGGCGTTTCCGCACATTCTGCCCTCGGTTCCGTCGAGGTTGAACATCCTCATTTTCACGTCGGCGACATCTGACGGGTACATCAGAACGACGCCGTCTCCGCCGATGCCGAAATGACGGTCGGCGAACCTGATCGAAAGTCCCTCGGGATTGTCGATCTTCTGGTTGAAGCAGTTGACGTAGATGTAGTCGTTTCCGCAGGCTTCCATCTTCGTGAACTCGAGAGTCTGCTTTTCGGAGCGCATATGGTTGATGTCGACAAGCTCGGTGCACGCCTGTGAATAGCGGCTTCTCAGGCAGTCGGCGACCGCGTTCGCGGTATCGATTGAGGTGAGGCACGGTATGCCGCGCTCGACAGTCTTGCGGCGGATCTTGACCGAGTCGCGGGTCGGGATTCTTCCCTTCGCGGAGGTCGAGATGACATAGTCGATCCAGCCGGATTCGATGAGCTTCAGCGTGTTGTTCTCGCCCTCGTGTATCTTGTCGACGAGCTTGACCTTCATGCCGTAGTCCTCGATGATCTTCGCGGTGCCGCGGGTCGCGTAGAGGTCGAAGCCGAGATCGTAATATCTCTTCGCGGTCTCGCCGATCTCCGACTTATCGCTGTCGCGGACGGTGATGAAGACGCCGCCGGACTTCTTGAGCGTGTAGCCTGCCGCAACAAGCCCCTTGTAGAGAGCTTCCTCACGTGTGGACGCGAGTCCGAGCACCTCACCGGTGGACTTCATCTCCGGTCCGAGGTGGTTGTCGACGTTCATGAGCTTTTCGAACGAGAATACCGGTACCTTGACCGCGACGTACGGCGAGGTCTTGTAAAGACCAGTGCCATATCCCATGTCGGCAAGCTTTTCGCCGAGCATACATCTCGTCGCGAGGTCGACCATCGGCACGCCGGTGACTTTGCTTATATACGGAATGGTCCTCGAGGAACGCGGGTTGACCTCTATGACGTAGAGTTCATCCTTATAGATGCAGTACTGGATATTGACGAGACCGGAGATCTTCAGCGAGACCGAGAGATTCTTCGTGCAGTTGATGATATCCTGGCGCAGGCGGTCATTGATATTCCAGGACGGATACACCGCGATCGAGTCTCCGGAGTGGATACCTGTGCGCTCGACGTGTTCCATGATGCCCGCGATGAGGATGTCCTTGCCGTCGCATATCGCGTCGACCTCGAGCTCGATGCCCATGAGGTATTTGTCGATGAGGACGGGGTTCTCGATATTGTGCGAGAGGATTATCGCCATGTACTCCTTGATATCGTCGTCGGTGAAGGCGATGATCATGTTCTGACCGCCGAGCACGTAGGACGGACGCATGAGCACGGGATAGCCGATGCGGTTGGCGATCTGGAGAGCCTCCTCGGTCGTCATGACCGTGTAGCCCTCGGGGCGCTTGATGTGATGCAGCTCGAGGAGCTCGTCAAAGCGCTCGCGGTCCTCCGCCGCGTCGATCGAGTCGGCGCTTGTGCCGAGGATGTTGACGCCGTTCTCGCTCATGAACTTCGTGAGCTTTATAGCGGTCTGACCGCCGAAAGCGACGACGACTCCGAAAGGCTTCTCGGTCTCGATGATGTTCATCACATCCTCGTTCGTCAGCGGCTCGAAATAGAGCCGGTCTGCGGTGTCGAAGTCGGTCGAGACCGTCTCCGGGTTGTTGTTGACGATGACGACGTCATATCCGGCTTTCTTGAGCGACCAGACGCAGTGTACCGACGCGTAGTCGAACTCGATGCCCTGACCGATTCTGATCGGTCCGGCGCCGAAGACTATGACTGTTTTCTTTCCGTCCTTGTGCTCGTCGATGAACTCCGCGGCTTCGTTCTCGTCGTCGTAGGTTGAGTAGAAGTACGGTGTCTCAGCGGAGAACTCGGCGGCGCAGGTGTCGACCATCTTGTAGACGGCGGAGCGGTGCATCCCGGCGGGAAGAGCGTTTCCGGTCAGCTCCTCGATGACCTTATCCGGGAAGCCGAGCTTCTTTGCGGTGAGATAGAGTTCCTTCGTGAGCGGTTCGGACGCGAGACGCTTCTCAAGGCGCACAAGGTTTCTCAGTTTCGAGAGGAACCACTCGTCAATCATTGTGATAGAGTGGATCTCATCGATGCCTGTGCCGCGTCTGAGAGCCTCGTAGACGATGAATATTCTCTCGTCGTCGACATTGTGAAGCCTTTCCGCGATCTCCTCGTCGGAGAGGGCGCGGTATTTCTTGTGTGAGAGGGAAGACATACCGATCTCGACGCCGCGTACAGCTTTCATGATCGCCTGCTCGAAGGTCGTGCCTATCGCCATGACCTCGCCGGTCGCCTTCATCTGGGTGCCGAGCGTGCGCTTCGCGTAGACGAACTTATCGAACGGCCACTTCGGGAACTTGACTACGACATAGTCGAGCGCGGGCTCGAAGCAGGCATAGGTCTTTCCGGTGACGGCGTTGAGTATCTCGGGGAGGGTATAGCCGATAGCGATCTTCGCCGCGACCTTCGCGATCGGATATCCGGTCGCCTTCGACGCGAGCGCGGAGGAACGCGAGACGCGGGGGTTGACCTCGATAACCGCGTATTCCATGCTCTCCGGATGAAGCGCGAACTGGCAGTTGCATCCGCCCTCGATCTTCAGCTCGTCGATTATCGACAGAGCCGCGGTTCTGAGCATCTGATATTCCTTATCCGAGAGGGTGACGGCGGGAGCGATGACGATCGAGTCGCCGGTGTGGACGCCGACCGGGTCGAGGTTTTCCATCGAGCAGATGGTGATGACGTTCCCAGCGCTGTCGCGCATGACCTCGAACTCGATTTCCTTCCAGCCCGCTATGCACTTCTCGACGAGTATCTGGTGGATAGGCGAGGATCTGAGACCGTTCTCCGCGATCTCGATGAATTCCTCCTCACTGGAGGCGATGCCGCCGCCGGAGCCGCCGAGCGTGAACGCCGGACGGATGATGAGCGGATAGCCGTTCGAGTGAGCGAAAGCCATAGCGGATTCAAGATCGTTGACGACGACCGACGGAATGACCGGCTGACCGATCTTGAGCATTGTGTCCTTGAAGGACTGTCTGTCCTCTGCTTTATCTATGGTCTCCGGGTTGGCGCCGAGCAGCTTTACTCCCATCTTGTCGAGGAAGCCCTCTTTCGCGAGCTGCATCGAGAGGGTCAGACCGGTCTGACCGCCGAGGGTCGAGAGAAGGCTGTCCGGGCGCTCCTTTTCGATTATTCTCTTGATGGTCGGGAGGGTCAGCGGTTCGATGTAGACTTCGTCCGCCATCGCGTTGTCGGTCATGATTGTCGCCGGGTTCGAGTTGACGAGCACGACCTCAAGACCGTCCTCTTTAAGAGCGCGGCACGCCTGGGTGCCGGCGTAGTCGAATTCGGCTGCCTGACCGATGACAATAGGACCGGAGCCTATGACCATTACCTTTTTGAGTTCTTTATTGAGCGGCATTTATAAACTCCTCCCTTAATTCTTCTGATCGATCATACCGATGAAGCGATCGAACAGGAACTGAGTATCGAGCGGTCCTGCCGATGCCTCCGGATGGAACTGTACCGTGAACGCGGGCATATCGGTGTAGTCGACACCCTCGCAGGTGCCGTCGTTGCCGTTGACATAGCTCACCGACGCCGTGGACGGAAGCGTGTCGCCTATGACAGCGTAGCCGTGGTTCTGGCTTGTTATGAAGACGCGCTTGTCGCTCGTTCTGACGGCGGGCTGGTTGGCTCCGCGGTGACCGTACTTGAGCTTTTCGGTCTTCGCGCCCTGAGAGAGTGCGAGGAGCTGGTGTCCGAGACAGATGCCGAAGGTCGGTATTCTGCGCTCGCATACCTTTTTCAGCTCTTCGATGATTCCGGTGTTCTCGGCGGGGTCGCCGGGGCCGTTCGATAGCATTATTCCGTCCGGTCTCTCGGCGATTATATCCTCCGCCGTGGAGCCCGCGGGCATGACGATGACCTCGCATCCGCGCTTCACAAGCTCGCGGCGGATGTTTGCCTTCGCGCCGAAGTCCCAGAGCACGACGCGGCGGGCGGGATCCTCGGGGGTATAGATCATCTTCTCTTTACAGGTTACGCTCATGACGGCGTTTCTGACAGAGTATGCGCGGAGTTTTTCGATTATCTTATCGATATCCTTCGGTTCCTCGTGGACGATCGCAGCGTTCATGACGCCGACCTCGCGCACGATTCTCGTGAGGGCTCTCGTGTCAATTCCGGAGAGACCGACCACGCCTTTCTCCCTTAAAAAAACGTCAAGAGGACCTTCACTTCTGAAATTTGAAGGCTCTTGACAAATATCTCTGACAATATAGGCTGAAAGTGCGGGGGACGCGCTCTCGAAATCAGGGGAAATAACGCCGTAGTTACCGATAAGCGGGAACGTCTGGATAACAATCTGACCAAAATAGCTCGGGTCCGTGAGGGTCTCGAGATAACCGGTCATAGCGGTCGTGAACACGATCTCACCGACAGCGTCGGCGTCGCTTCCGAAGGACTGACCGCAGAAGACCTTGCCGCTCTCAAGAACAAGATAAGCGGATTTTGACTGCATATTTATACCTCCGTGTTTTTACTTCTTTTCGCTTCTAACTATTATACCATATTTCAGCCGTCCGTGTCAATGCCAATATTGCATAAAGATTCTGCGGGTTTTGAAGTCCGTTTGGGCGGCGCACGATTAAAGACCGCCACGTAGCTTTTTCATGGCGGTCTTTATGCTACTTCAAGTTTTTTCTGATGATTCCGACAAGCTCGTAATAGGCGGCTCTTTCCTTGATGTCGTACCTTTTCCCGTCTATTATCAGGAAATAGTATCCGCGTCCCCTTTTCAGGATCGGTTCCTGCTTTCCGTCGATTGAGACGTAGTGTATGTCTCCGTTTTTCATTTTTATCGTGAATATGCCCGCTGTGCCGCTCATTGTGTCCGGCGCTGTGCCGAAGATCAGCGGGGGCGTGATGTAGACCTCCGTATCACGGAGGACTTCGATTATTTTGATTGCTTCATGATTTACGGCGTTGAATTCAGCTTTTTTCGCGTTTGACGTCGAGCTGATTGTGACTGACTCGACGTCGTCTCTCTTTATGTCCGCGAGCGGTATTTTCCCGATGTTCGCGAGCCCGATGAGTATTCCGCAGAAGATGACGAGCAGAAGTATGATGATTCCGGCGATGGATATGATGATCACGTCGCGCTTTGACAGTTTTTTCGTCATGACGCCGCCTCCGTGTCGTTTTCGGACGCTGTGTACTTCCATACGAGCTTTTCGAACGCGCGCTGGTTCGCGGTGTCGTAGCTTGCGTAGCTCTTTCCGTCGATGGTCACGTAGCCGATGAAGTTGGAGTGCCGCTCGTCGAAGAGTGTCTTCTGACCGGACGCGGTGTATGTGATATCGTATCTTTTCCCGTCGGACAGATAAAGGCGTATCGAGCCCCACGCGCCGCCGAAGAAGTCATATCTGTCCTTGCGTTTGACTCTCCTGCCGATGTGGACGTTCCGTATGACCGACATCGCGTCGTCGAAATCCTCGTCTGCGATCGTGTATTCGGTGGTGATTCCGGTCGTGATGGTTATTTTCGCGACGTCGCGGTACCCGAGTGTCCAGAACGGGTAGCTGCCGACGCGGTCGTATATCCACAGCGCGCCGACGAATATGCCGATGACCGCGGCGCACGAGAGCAGTATCGGAATGGCAGCTTTCAAGATCTTTTTCAAGTCCGTGCCTCCTGTCGGTTTTTCTTAAGGAAACACTGAATAAATCGGGCTTTCGCAGAAAAAAGACTTGGATTTATGGGCTTTTTCTGCGAAAACAATCATTAATTAGTGTTTCTTTAATTATATCATGTATCGCTTCATTTGTCAAGTAAATCAAAAAAATCTCCCATGTGTACAAATCATAGGAGGTTTTTTTGTGTATTATGCCCGCCGGCTTGTTATAGCTCTGAATATCTCGCCATTCGTCGCGTAGGTGATATCCTTGTGACCGGCGAGCATTTCGCAGAGCTTTTCGATTTCATACCAGCGGTCGCAGTCGGTCTTGTCGAACTCGAAGGAGTGACCCCAGATGTATAAGACCGCGTCCTTATCGGTCACGAGCTTCAGAAATTTTTCGGCGTACCCGAGGGCGTCGTCACCGTGGTCGCGGCAGGTCGGGTTCCAGAGATTGAAGTCGACGGGAATGTCAAAGGAGTGACCGGAGACGATGGTGCGGCAGTAGAGAATTCCACGCGAGCGCAGACGGTCGGCGATTCTGTCATCAAACGCTCCGCACGGATACGCGGCGCCTATGACAGGTTGACCGGTGAGCTTTTCGAGCGCGGTTTTATCGTCTGATACTTCGCGGTCGAGCTCCGTGTCGTCGAGGTCGGGAAAGTTTCTGTGCGCTGTTCCGTGCGAGGCGACCTCGAAGCCTTCGTAGACCTGCTTCACTTCGTCCGGGTCGATTTTGTCGAACGGCAGGTCGAAGCCGAAGTGGTTGATTCTGCCGCGGTTCCCGAGGAAGCCGGAGTTCAGGTTAAAGGTCGCTTTCAGATTATACTTTCTGAGGATTTCTGTGAATCTGATGTCCTGACGGCAGCCGTCGTCGTAGCTGAAGGTTACGTATTTCATGTGCTTGTCCTTTCAGATTTGATATCTGAAATAATTATACACTATGCCGTGGAGGATGTCAATAATGTTTCAGCTTTTCCTTTTGTAAAGTTTCTCGGCGGCGGGAATCAGCATTCCGCCTACAGAGTTTCCGAGGGAGATGACGATTATCCGCAGGAGCGCGTCGGGTGTGATTTCTCCGGCGAGGAAGAAGTAGAACATATCGGCGACGCAGTGCTCGAAGCCGCAGAATATGAAGACCATGACGGGGAGGATTACGAGGGTGACTTTCAGGAAGCCGTCCTGTGTTTTGTATGAGTTTATGGCTATGTAGATGCAGATTCCGCAGCCGATTCCGAGGACGAAGAGGCTGACGAGGGAGTCGGAGAGCTTGGCGGATATTGTCGCCGCGGCTTTTTCATTCAGGGACTGATAGTTTCTTGTGAAGCGGGCGAAGAGGGCGGAGAGACCGGTTCCGGTCAGGTTGCCGAGCCAGATTATTCCGAGTGTGCCGAGGAATGATGGTTTGTTGTCGAGGGTGTAGCAGACTTTACCGGTGAAGAGACCGAATCCGCAGGTGAGGATGGTGAGCAGACCGAGGCAGAAGAAGAATGCTCCTGCGAGTTTGGTGTCGCTCGAGAGGAAGACGGTTCCGCCGAGTGCGATGCAGACTCCGGCGAGTATGGCGGGGATGAATGTGTTAATGAACTTTTTCAAATGAGGGCTCCTTTTGCATTGCGAATGTAATAATTATACACTCATCCCCGCCATTTGTCAATCTACAAAAAACGCATACCGTTATGCACCGGTATGCGTCCTTTAAAAATGTATAAAAGTTTCTGGAGAAGAAGGGGGTGCAGGGGGAGGAAGGACCTCTTTTCAAAGAGGTCCTTCCTCCCCCTGCGTTTTATGGGTATATTAATACATACCGCCCATACCGCCTGCGGGAGCTGCGGGTTCGGGCTCCTTGATGTCGGCGACGACAGCTTCGGTGGTGAGGACTGTTGCTGCTACGCTTGCTGCGTTCTGGAGAGCGGAGCGGGTGACCTTGGTCGGGTCAACGATTCCGGCTTCCATCATATCGACGTACTTTTCGTTGTACGCGTCGAAGCCGTAGCCGACCTTGCCTGCGTTCATGATCTTGTCGACTATGATCGAGCCTTCGAAGCCGGCGTTTTCTGCGATCTGGCGAACGGGGGCTTCAAGAGCCTTGAGGACGATCTTGACGCCGGTCTTTTCGTCGCCTTCGACGGTGTCGAGGACGGTCTTGACGTCTGCGATTACGTTGAGGTAAGCGGTTCCGCCGCCTGCTACGATGCCTTCTTCAACTGCTGCTTTGGTGGCGTTGAGGGCGTCTTCGATGCGGAGCTTCTTTTCCTTCATTTCGGTTTCGGTGGCTGCGCCGACTTTGATTACTGCTACGCCGCCGGAGAGCTTTGCGAGTCTTTCCTGGAGCTTCTCGCGGTCGAAATCGGAGGTCGTGGTCTCGATTGCGGACTTGATCTGACCGATTCTTGCCTTGATATCCTCAGCGGAGCCTGCGCCGCCGACGATTATGGTGTTCTCCTTGTTGACCTTGACCTGACGTGCGCGGCCGAGCTGTGCGAGCTGGGTGTCCTTGAGCTCAAGACCGAGTTCGTCGCAGATGACTTCGCCGCCGGTGAGGATAGCGATGTCGCGGAGCATTTCCTTGCGTCTGTCGCCAAATCCCGGAGCCTTTACCGCGACGCAGGTGAAGGTGCCGCGGAGCTTGTTGAGAACGAGGGTGGTGAGAGCTTCGCCTTCGACGTCCTCAGCGATGATGAGGAGCTTCTTGCCCTGCTGGACGATCTGCTCAAGAAGCGGGAGGATCTCCTGGATGTTCGAGATCTTCTTGTCGGTGATGAGGATGTAAGCGTCGTCGAGGACGGCTTCCATCTTGTCGGTATCGGTAGCCATGTAAGGAGACAGATAGCCGCGGTCGAACTGCATGCCTTCGACAACCTCGCAGTAGGTCTCGGCGGACTTGGACTCCTCAACGGTGATGACGCCGTCGGAGGTGACCTTCTCCATGGCGTCGGCGATCAGGTTGCCGATGACTTCGTCGCCTGCGGAAATGGTGCCGACGCGGGCGATATCAGCGGAGCCGTTGACCTTCTTCGAATGGCTCTTCAGGGTCTCGACAGCCTTGTCGACTGCCTTCTGGATGCCCTTGCGGATGACGATCGGGTTAGCGCCCGCCGAAACGTTCTTCATGCCCTCGGTGATGAAAGCCTGAGCGAGAAGGGTAGCGGTCGTGGTACCGTCGCCCGCGGCGTCGTTGGTCTTGGAAGCGACTTCCTTTACGAGCTGAGCGCCCATGTTCTCAGCGGCGTCCTCAAGCTCGATCTCCTTCGCGATGGTGACGCCGTCGTTGGTGATCAGCGGAGCGCCGTACTTCTTGTCGAGGACGACGTTTCTGCCCTTCGGTCCGAGGGTGATCTTAACGGTGTTGGCGAGCTTGTCCACACCGGCGAGAAGCGCGTTTCTTGCTTCAATGCCATAAATTATATTCTTAGCCATAATAATTATCTCCTTTTATATAAGGTATGCCGTCGTGATTATTCAACGACAGCGAGAATGTCGCTCTGGCGGACGATGATGTACTCTTCGCCGTCGCACTTTACTTCGGTGCCAGAGTACTTCGAGGTGATGACCTTCTGTCCGACTTCGACGGTCATCTTGACTTCCTTGCCGTCAACGAGTCCGCCGGGACCCACAGCGACGACTTCGGCGACCTGCGGCTTTTCCTTAGCGGCGCCGGCGAGAATGATCCCGCTCTTGGTTGTTTCTTCAGCTTCAGTCATTTTGACGACGACACGGTCGCCAAGCGGTTTGATTGTCATGATGGATTCCTCCCGAATAATTATATTCGTCATGCCGCCTTCCGACGATCCGTAAACGACCGTCCGGGTGGAGCACAACATTGAGTTTCAATTTTAATTACGTTAGCACTCATTCTGGTGGAGTGCTAACTTACATTCTATATTGTACTCTCATCGAGCGAAAAAATCAAGTACTTCGCCCAACAGTTTACATAATATTAACAATATGAATACAAGAATGCCATAGACACGCCCCGATGGGCATAAGCACTCCCCACCCGACCGGTGAGGGCTTGTCCCGGGAGTGCTAAAATTCCGGCTTTTAGCATATGATCGGTTGAGATGAGAAAAGGAGACGCGAGATGCTTTCTGATGTGCTTGAGTATATAAATTCCTGCGTGTCCGGTCCGGGACTCGCGGCGGTCATATTTGTCTGCGGGGTGGTTCTCTTCGCGAGGCTCGGACCGTTCGCCATTGTCCATCCTAGGAGAACGCTCACGGCGCTGAGGAGCGGCGGAGTCGACGGAATGTCGCCGGCAAAGGCGATGTGCGTCGCGCTCGCGGGGACTCTCGGCGTCGGGAATATCGCCGGAGTGGCGTCCGCTATTTATATCGGCGGCGCCGGGGCGATATTCTGGATGTGGGTCTCGGCGCTGGCGGCGATGCCGATAAAGTACGCGGAGACCGTGCTCGCCCTCGGGCACAGGCGGCTGAAGGAGGATGGCTGGCACGGCGGGGCGTTCTTCTATATCACGGACACGCGGCGGAAATGGTCGGGCTTTTCCGCCGGGCTGTTCGCCGCGCTGTGTCTCGCGACGTCTCTCTCTATGGGCAGCGCGGTGCAGGCTGAGGCTGCGGCGTCGGCGCTGACAAGACTGACCGGACTGCCGACAGTCGTATGCGGAGTGATTGTGGCTCTGCCGGTTCTTGCCGTCATTCTCGGCGGATTGAAGAGGATCGCGGATATTTCGGCGAAGCTGATCCCGGCGGTATGCGGATTATATATTTTAATGTCATTATATATTATATTCGGTAATATCCCGCTTCTCGGTATGGTCTTCGGGAAGATCTTCGCGGGGGCGGCTGACATATCCGCGGCGGGCGGCGGAATATTCGGCTTCACGCTGTCAAGGGTGGTGTCGGTCGGTGTGACGCGCGGGATAGTCTCGAACGAGGCGGGGTGCGGAACGGCTCCGATCGCGTACTCCGGAGCCGAGGTGAAAAGTCCCGCCGTGCAGGGCGTGTTCGGTATGCTCGAGGTCGCGGTCGACACGCTTGTCATCTGCACCATGACCGCGCTCGTCGTGCTGATCGGTGCGGAAAAGGGGCTCTCGGTCGGCGTCGACGGGATGGAGACGGCGCTCGGGGCTTTCGGGATGTTCATACCTTTTTCGGACCGGGCGCTCTCGGTGTCGGTCATCATCTTCGCGTTCTGCACGATGATATGCTGGTACTATTACGGGAGCGAGAGCATCGCGTACCTCGGTCTCCGGCACGCCGGGAAGGTATATCCGTTTATCTTCGCCGCCGCGGCTGTCACCGGGACGCTGTCCGGAGAGGCTGTATGGCAGTTCACCGACCTTTTCGTCAGCCTTATGACCATTCTGAACATGGGCTGCGTCATGATGTACACGCGTGAGATAAAGACTGGCACCGACGCGTATTTCGGCGGGCACGGAAAACGCTGACACAGATTGACCGACATGCGGAAAGTCCCCGCGGACCACAGACGGTGGGCGGGGACTTTTTTCAGTGATGAGTGTTACTTTCTGAGCTCACGCATAGTGTCGAGTATCACGGTCGAGATGAATCCGCCGAAGCCGTGGTTTAGGCTTGCGTAGCCCGCGCGGTGCTCCCAGATAGTGCCGGTCTTCAGCGCCATGCTGCCGTAGAGAGCCTTTATTTCCTCGAGATTCTGACGGTACAGTCCGAGCTTCTGCATGACGAGGACGCGGATGGCGAAGCCGATGAACAGGTCGAGCGGCTCGAAGTCTTCCGGAAGACCGGATGAGTCGCCGTTCACGCCGAAGCGCGAGATGATGCTCTCCTTCAGAACGGCGAACTCCGGCTTTTCAAGGTCGGCGACCCCGAAGAGCACCGCCTCATGCTGGCAGATCGCGGAGCGGTCGGAGAGAACCTCGAGCGTTCCGTTTTCACGCCTCTTCGCGTGGTCGCGGAAGTACTTGCCGTCAAAGGACTGGCGGAGAACCTCGCGTCTTATCTTTGCGCTCTTCTCACAGAGCTCAGGTCTGTCATACAGCTCCGCGGCGGTGTCGAGAACGGCGCTGTAGAGCATATTCGTGGGGTAGTTCACATCCTGCACCCAGTCGTTAGCGCGGGTCCACTCGACGAAGTTCCAGTACGGGAGCTTTTCGAGCAGTCCGTCGGAGTTTTCATATTTACGGAAGAAACCGAGTATTTTGTCGACGAGCTCGCGGAACGGCTCACCGGCGTCTTTGATTCCGAGTGATTCTGCGCGCTTCACATACTCGCCGAGCTCCATCACGTACCACATCGTCCACTGAGGTATCGAGGAGGTCCAGAGGTTGTCGCCGGGGTAGCACATCGGGAGGAGACCTTCCGGCAGCTCCGCGGGCGCGCCATCGGATATCTTCGGGAACTTCGCGAGGCGGAAGTTGTCGAGAAACGCCTTCTCGCAGGAGACGTCGCCTGTATAAAGAAGCGAGGTCTTACCGGTGAAATAGCTGTCACAGAGCCATCCGCCGCGCTCTCTGCCCGGGCAGTCCATGTAGCAGTCGACGGTGTTCTGACGGAACCCTTCGTAGGTCGCGTGCAGTATCTTGTCGAGGATCTCGTCCCCGGTCTTCAGCGTGAGCGGCTTCACGGGGTAGCAGTACTCGCGGACAGAGAACTTCAGATTCTCAATCTTGCCGGAGTCGACCATGACGCCGACATGCATGAAGGAGTAGCACTCGAAGGACTCGAGAGCGTGCTTCCCGGCGGGGAGACGGTATTTTATGACGTTCAGCACATCGCTGGCGCCGCTTCCGTAGTCGATCTTTTCATCGTTTCTCTTTTCGGAGAATATCACGTGGATAACCGCGTCCTCGGTGACGGTGAGCTCGGTTCTGATGAATCCGGTGTCGATGCCCGGGAAGGAATACTCCGCGAAACGTCCGGCGGAGAGCTCACGGGAATCGTCCGCTTTGAACGTGACATCGGTCTCGGTTAGTACATCATTCGGGCAGGCGGAGTAGTCGAAACACTTAACGTCGGCGGAGGGCTTGTTGTTGCGGCAGAGCTGATGCTCGGTGACGCCGTTCGATACGAAGCTTCCGGAGCGGACGAAGGACGCGCGGTCATTGATCTTGTATTCGGGTATCCTGAACTCTCTCGGGAGATACTCACGACCGCCGAGGTCGATGATTTCAAGCGCCTCGCCCTTGAAGTCACCGTTCTGCCAATCCGCTGCCGGGGAGTCCATGTACCAGACCTCGGTGAACGCGCGCTGGTAGCTGTATCTCGGGACGATCTGCTCTCTGAGGGAATTCAGCGATATACCCTTGAAGTCGTGCCCGGTGTACGCGACGACCTCGTCGCCGCATCTGATCTCAGCCTGAAGGAAGGAGACAACGTCGAGCGTGTAGAATGTCGGGCAGTTGTATCCGGCGACTTCAAAGGTGAGTATGTTCCTGCCGGGAACAGTCGGAAGCGTTATCTCGTCGACGCGGAGATATCCGTGCGGAGGTCTCGCCGGACCGTAGTGGAGAAACTTGCCGTTCAGCGTCACGCGGTAGAAGGTTGAGCCGGTCGACGAGAGGGCGTACTTCTTTCCCGCCTCGGCGTCGAACTCGCAGACGAATCCCGCCTGAAAGTTCATCTCAAGACTCTTGTCCTTAATGAATATCGGTTTTGCCGATCTGAAAAATTCCATGATTTTTATCCTTTCTTAAATTAAGCTCATCAGTTATATCTGGGGTAACACTGAATAATTCGGTTTTCCGTAGAAAAAAGGCTTGAATTTATGGGCTTTTTCTGCGAAAACGACCTTAAATCAGTGTTTCCCTGGTCTCAAGAATATGCTTTACGACAGGTTCGATGCACGCCGCCATGCGGTAGAAGCCGAGGTCGTTCGGGTGGCAGCAGTCACAGGTGCAGGCGTGCCGGTCGGTGTCGCCGAAGAAGCTCTCGCCGTCGATGAACCAGACGTTGTTGTCGCCGTCGGCGAGCGCGTGCTCGTAGGTCGCGCGGATTATGTCGCGGCGCTTGGCGTTTGCCGGGTCGTAGTCGAAGTCGGGCTTTGTCAGGATGATCACCGGCAGGGTCGGGTTCTTCTCACGTATGCGGCGGAAGAACGGCTCGTGGGTCTTCGCGAGGTGCTCCGCGTCCGGGGCGTTGTGGTCGTAGTCGTAGATGAAGAGGGTCATCGGGATGCGGTTTATGAGGTCCGCGATTTCAAGCTCACCTCTCGCGCTGCCCGAAAAGCCATAGTTTATGTAGTCGATATCGAGGTGATTCGAGATGAGCGCGCTGTAGACGTTCGTGACGCGGCAGCAGCAACCGCCCTCGGTTATGGACGAGCCGTAGCAGAGCATAGGTCCGTATCTGTAGGGCGTCGGAGCCTCGACTGACGCGTCGTCGTCGACCGAAATTTCGAGGTCCTCGACGATCTCGTTACGGGGGAGGAAGATCGTTATGTCCTCCATCTCGCCGCTCTTGCCGAAGGTCTTTTCGGCGACCTTCGTGTCGTAATCCGGAGGGGTGACAAGACCGGCGAAGCGCGCGCGGCTTCTTTCCCCGATCATGACGTCGCTGGACTGGCAGGCGAAGAGCGACATTCCGATGTCGGGCGAGAGGGTTCCGAGTGTCATCTTCACGCGGAGATTCTTTGAGTTCGTCCGGAAGCAGAGTCTCGCTCCGGCGGGGCGTCTGCCGAGGAAGGCGAGCGACGGGACCTTTTCGCGGACCTCCGATGGGACGCGTTCGATGATATGGTTTTCTGAGAAGAACGGCAGTCCGTGCATTTCGAGCGGGGAGTCCTTATAGCTGTAAGTTTTCATTTTTCCGGTTTGGGTCTCCGATCAGGGGAGCACCCTTTTCTCCTTTATTTTGGTCGGGATTGACCGGCGGAAACCCATTCCTCCGGCCCACACAGGGAAATTGTACCATAATAAAGTCTGTTTGTCAAGTACCCGTGTGAAATTTGTCGCTCCGTGCCGCGAAAAATGGCTGTCGCGTCGGGATGACATTTAAGGCAACACCGCATAAAACCAAGGGTCTTGAAAAATTGTGAAAAAAGTGGTATAATAAATTCATGAATAAAC
>URCP01000007.1 GCA_900546315.1 uncultured Eubacteriales bacterium | reverse complement strand
CGACCACTGTGTCGCGAAGAACGCGTCATAGGACGTGTCGTCAGCGAGGAGGAGCTTTGAGATCTCGGTGTTGCAGTTTCTCTGGTCGCAGCCGGTGGTGACGAGATTAAGATTGCAGTTCAGATTTTCCTGAACGGCGAGGTTCAGCGAGTAAACGGCGTCGTCGAGGACGTCTCCGGTCTGCTCACCGGCGATGTCGGTGTAGTTCGTGCCGTTCACCGTGTACCAGATGTTGATGTCCGCGCCGCCGAGATCGGTTCCGTCCGGTACCCCCGAGCGGTCGGATGTATCTACAGATTCAGGCGTCGTTTCATCGGACGCGTCTGACGAGGTTGACGTAACGTCAGACTGTGATTCGGCGGAGCCGCAGGAAGCAAGCGCGGCGGATGAGAGTGCGAGTGCCAAGAGAAGAGAAAGTGCGCGTTTTGACATTTTCATGTCCTCCTTATGCTAATGTTGTTAAGATTATACAACAAACAGACGGCTATGTCAAGCGCAAAAAACGACATTTTATATAGTTTTAGCGACATGCGTCATCTTTTAATGGCACTATGAACAAATGGCGGACAGCGTGTTTGTGCATTTCGCACATTAAAATAATCGGTCTTCAGAGCATCTCCCTGATTCTGAGTGTGACTCCTGCGTCATCGGCGATCTTCTGGCACACCGGAATGTCGGAATCCGGTATTGAGCCGCGGACTATCGAGAAAACGACCTTCGGCACGTACTTCTTAGCGCGGCGGGCGTAGTCAATGAGCGCGTCGAACGCTTTCTCTCCAAACTCGGAATGGCAGACAGCCTGGTAACTTTCCGCGCTCGCGCAGTTGAGACTTATTGAGAGTGTGTCGACAAGCCCCTCAAGCTCCGGTGTCGTGTCGCGTTTATTGATCAGATCCGCCTGTCCGTTGGTGTTTATTCTTATCTTCAAAGCTGGGTGCGCTTTTCTGAGCTCGCGCATCACCCATACAATGTCGTCCTGACGCTCGGTCGGCTCGCCGTATCCGCAGAAGACAAGCTCCGGGAATTTCTCGGGCGAGCGGCGCTCGATATCGGCAAGGATCTCCTCGCGGGTCGGCTCGCGGTCGAGCCATAGATCACCGTAAAGCGCCTCGCCATGGGAGCGTACGCAGAAGTCGCAGGTGTTTGAGCAGCGGTTCGTGGTGTTCACGTAGAGAGAATCACCGACTGTGTAGGTTATCGTCATTTTATCATCACTTTCATATATTTATCTTTATCAGCCTTGTGCGGCGTTGTTTTTTACTGGTATAAAAAAGCCGCCGGCGTGCGGCGGCTTTCAGCCTGATTGCTCAGACAAATCTCGGCGGGATATGTACTGCCCGCCACAGACTCTGCGGGACTTCCACCAATTATCATCGGAGGAAAGCCCCTCGCCACGGAAATTATTCCTCGGGCTTCGGAGCCTCTACGGGACATACGCCAGCGCAGGTACCGCAGTCGATGCACTCATCTGCGTTGATCTCGTACTTGCCGTCGCCTTCAGAAATGCACTTTACAGGACACTCCTCAGCGCAAGCACCGCAGGCGATGCACTCATCACCGATCTTATATGCCATTTTGTTTACACCTCCGTTTGTTTGATGTGATTATTATTGTACCACAAATTTTTCAAATTGCAAGCCTTTTTGAAAAAATTTATATATTTTTTACAGCTTGAATCAATTACACCGCCAGACACAGTCGGAAATAGTATCATACTCACATATCCGCGGCGCGAGCCCTGGTCTTCGCCGCGGATAATATCATTCTGTCTGTCAGCCGTTCATGCCGGTGCCGGTCTCTTCAACCGATATCACAGTCTCCTCGACGTTTTCGGTAACAGCGGAGCTTTCAGCCGTATCCGCCGTATTCGCGGGCTTCTGCCTCTGATCGTCACGGCGCTGCCTCTGCGGCTTTGATGACTGTTCCTTCGGCTGCTGGTCCTTCTTGTCCTGTCTGTCCTGCTGTCTCGGACCCTTGCTCTTCTGACCTATGACCGTGACGTCGTCGCGGTGGAAAACCTTCGGCGCGGCGTCCGGCTTATCGGTGAATCGGACGCGGACGAGTCCGGCGAGCGGCTGCACCTCGGTGACGATGCCTTCTCCGTCCGGAGTGGATACGATCTGATCCGCCTTCGGCGTGCGGCGTATCTCCTCCTGATACGTGTCGTATTCATATCTCAGACAGCACATGAGCCTTCCGCAGGCACCGGATATCTTGACCGAATTGAGTGAGAGATTCTGCTCCTTCGCCATCTTTATCGACACCTGTACGAAATCGGACAGGAAGGTCTTGCAGCAGAACGGTCTGCCGCAGATACCGATACCGCCGAGAAGCTTCGTCTCGTCGCGTATGCCTATCTGTCTCAGCTCTATGCGGGTTCTGAACACCGCCGCGAGGTCTTTGACAAGCTCACGGAAATCCACCCTGCCGTCCGCCGTGAAGTAGAACAGCAGCTTCGAGTTGTCAAACGCGTACTCGACGTCCACGAGCTTCATATCAAGCCCGTGCTCGACGATCTTCTTCGCGCAGACATCTAGAGCTTCCTCGGCGCGGCGGCGGTTCTCGTCGGCTTTGGCGATATCCTCGTCTGTCGCGCGCCTGACGACCTTTCTTAGCGGAAGAACGACCTCACGCTCGGTCACCATGCGGTTCTGGAGCCCGACGGTACCGAACTCCATTCCACGCGCCGTGTCGACTATAACTGAGTCGCTGCACAGGAACCGCATGCCGTCCGGGTCGAAATAGTATATCTTTCCGCCGCTCTTGAAGCGCACTCCGATGACCTCGATCGTCGGAACCAGAACCGGCGGTTCGGGAATATACTCCGTGCGTACATCCTCGGTTTCAGCCGTGTCCGCCGCGTAAGCGTCCTCCTGTGCGGCGGTATCATCAGGAATATCGGCGGTCTCAACCGAGTTCAGCTCCTCGATTATCTCCGCCTCCGAGGGCTCGTCCGTGCCGGCAGCTCCCGCCACGGCGATGTATTCGGATATAGCCGCCTCTTCCTCAGAGATATCGTCTATCTCCGCGGCGCTGAGGTTCTTCTGCTCCTCTCTTGCGCCGGAGCGGCGACTCCTTCCGCGGCGGCTCTTCTGCGGGCGCTTTTTCTGCTCCTGGGCGGAACGGTTCGCGGGGCGTTCTTCCGGCTTCTCCGGGGTTTCGTCAGGAATCACGCGCTCCTCCGCGTAATCCGGCGCAGGGGTATTCTCCTCTGCCGTCTGTGCATCCGTTCTGACCGTGTCCGGGCGCTGACCGTTATGATTCTTCGGTCTGCGGCTGCGGGGGCGCTTCGGCCTGTTCTGCGGTTCCTGATCAGAAGAACGCACAGACTGTATGGACTGTTCAGGATGGTCCTGACGCTGCGGCTCCTGCTTTTTCTGCTCGTTCTGGCGGCGGTCCTGATTCTGCGGGCGCGGCTTCTGCCTTTCCTGCTTTGGCTGATCCTGCCCTGTCGCGTCAGGCTGACGCTTTTCGGGGCGTTTTCTTTCCTGACGCGGGCGGCGCTCGTCCTGCTGACGCGGCTCCTTGCGGTCTCCGCTCCTGATTATCGCTCCTCCGTCACTGTCGGCTGACGGCGGGAGGTCGTAGCGTCCGGGCTTAACCGTTATCGAGCCGTTCGGCGACGACTCCTCATACTGCGCGCTGTCATTCGGACGGCGGCGCTGATGGAATTTGTGGTTCTGTCCCTTGCCGCCGTTCTGACGGCTCTTGTCACCGCGCTGTGAACCCTCGCGCGGCTCGTTTGTGTTGCTGTCCATTTATTTTACCAGCTCATTTTCTGAGCGTTTCCTTTCGCTTGTGTTTATCTTCCGGAAATGTCGAGCGCGAACCGGCTCATGACAAGTCCCGTGTTCATGTTCATACCGAGCCCGCGCACAGCGGTCGCCGCCGCGTCACAGAGCCGGATAAGCAGCATCATCGGGAATCTGTCAGCGAGCTCCGCCGCCTCACTCTTATCCGCGAAGAACAGCGGTCCCGCGCCCTTCGCGAGCTTTACGGCGATGAGGTCGCGCGCGGCGTCGGCTGTCAGCATGTATACCGACGACAGCTCCTCGCGCTGTTTTGCCGGAGAACTCTTCGCTCCGGACTCGGACGCTTTCGTTCCCTTCTTCGACTTCGGCTGCGGGATGTTCGACGAGAGCCTCGCGGCATACTCGCGCAGCTTCAGGTCCCCTCCGGGAGCGGTGCGGTCGGCGAGCAGCCTTATCAGCTTGGCCGCGCAGCCCCAGAGACGCATACACTCCTCTGACTCCTCCGGGTCGCAGAGCCTGGTCGCCCTCCCGAGACTTCCGGACGACAGCCTGACCGCCACAGCAAACGCCTGCGGGTCAGACTTTTTCAATGCCGCCGCGTTCGCGTCGTTTTCCGAGAGCCAGTCCGATACGACGTCATCCTTCAGAGCCTCGGTTCTGAGAAGCGGCGCGCGGCTCCGTATCGTCGCGAGCAATCCCTGCGCGTTCTCAGTCAGCAGAAGGAACCTCACCCCGTCCGGCGGCTCCTCGAGCAGCTTCAGAAGCGCGTTCTGCGCCTGTATGTTCATCGTGTCGGCGGCGGGAAAGATGTATGTCTTCGTGTCAAGATCGTTCGCGGCGAACACGGAGTCCTCGCGCAGACGGCGGATAACGTCCACGCCGAGCTGAACCTTGCCGCTCTCCGCCTCGACCGTTATGACGTCCGGCGACTGTCCGCGCATTATTTTGTCGCAGGAGACGCATTTCATGCAGGGCGGGTCGCTCTCATGGCAGGCGGCAGCCGCGGCTATCAGCTTCGCGAGCGTCTTCTTGCCGGAACCCTCCGGACCTTCTATCATGTACGCGTGGGCGAGCCTTCCCGCCGCGATATCGCGCTCAAGGCGCTCTTTCAACTTCTCATTCCCGAGAAAGCCGTCAAAACCGGACACTGTTCCACCTCCGCACCGTTTTTATGACTATGCCTTTCAAACAAAGCTATTTTGTCTGGAAATTTATTTTCAGACTTTCTCCGCGGCAAAATACCGCTTCTATAATTATATCAGATTTTTTCACGCTTGTCAACATCAACAGAGCCGTGACGCCGATTTATTTTTCCCAATTGTCGTGTTCTTTCGCTTTGGACCGACAGGCGGACAGCGTGACCGGTCGCTTGGAGTCGTTCATATATGAATGATATGTAAATTAACACGTGAAAAAAAGTAATATGGCACACACTGGCGTATATTAAATATATAACGCCGTTGGGGGATGGATCGTCTTACGAATTTTCATTTTTCGCGGCCGTTCAGCGATGCGGGGGAGGTGTGTCCGTTTGGAGGACGTTACTACAGCGTCGCGCATACGCGGAGCGATCGGCGCCGGACTCTCGCCGTTCGCGTTCCGTGAGGAAAACTCGATGGGACGCATGAGACCCGAGAAAGAGTCAGAACTCCGCTGCGCCTTCCAGCGCGACCGCGACCGCATCATACACTCAAAGGCGTTCCGGCGCCTGATGCACAAGACGCAGGTCTTCATCGCCCCGGAAGAGGAACACTACCGCACGAGACTCACTCACACGCTTGAAGTGATGCAGATAGCGCGGACAATCGCGAGGGCGCTCTTCCTGAACGAGGATCTGACCGAGGCGGCCGCGCTCGGGCACGACCTCGGACACACGCCCTTCGGGCACATCGGCGAGGAAGCGCTTAAAGAATGCTATTCAGAGGATTTCACACACTATAAGCAGAGTCTCAGGGTCGTCGACCGGCTCGAGAAGGACGGCGAAGGTCTCAATCTAACGTATGAGGTCCGGGACGGAATCCTGAACCATCAGGGCGACAACCTTGCGTCGACGCTTGAGGGCAGGATCGTGAAATTCGCCGACCGCATAGCGTATATAAACCACGACATAGACGACGCCTGCCGCGCCGGGATACTCTCGGAGGGCGACATTCCGGAAAGGCTCAGAAAAGCCCTCGGCGGCGACCACTCGTCGAGAATAAACACGATGGTGACGAGCGTCGTCAGGTACTCCGAAGGGCTTTTCGATAAAGAAAAGCCGGATATCGCGATGGAGCCGGAGATACGCGCCGCGACGGACGAACTGCGGAGCTTTCTGTTCGATCGCGTCTATTACAGCGACACGGTCAGAGCGGAGGAAAAGCGCGCTAAGGGCGTCGTGACAATGCTTTTCGGGCATTTCACGGCGCGTCCTGAAGAGATGCCGGAGCTGTTCGTCAGGATGACAAACGAGGAACCGGTCGAGAGGTGCGTCTGTGACTTCATCTCGGGAATGACCGACAGGCACGCGATACGGCTTTTCAGCCGACTGTTCATCCCGAATACATGGAGTGAGAGAGGTACGTATTCATGATTCCGGCGGAAATAATCGAAGAAATAAAATTCCGCTGCGATATAGTGGATGTAATCTCGGGCTATGTGCAACTAAAGCGCGCGGGCTCGAACTACAACGGGCTGTGTCCGTTTCATAGTGAAAAAACGCCGTCCTTCACGGTGTTCCCGTCGACGAAAAACTTCTACTGCTTCGGCTGCGGAGCGGGCGGGGACGTCATAACCTTCATGATGAAGCGCGAGAACCTCGACTACCGCTCGGCGGTCGAGCTCCTCGCCGCGCGCGCCGGAATCACCCTGCCTGAGGACGAAAAAAAACCTGGCGGAGGTGAGTCGGTAAAGCGCGAACGGCTCCTCAACATGAACCGTGAGGCGGCGAGATTCTATCACGCGACGCTCCACAGCCCGGCGGGCGCGCCGGGACTTGAGTATCTCACAAAGCGCGGGCTTTCCGGGGCGACCATAAAACACTTCGGGCTCGGCTTCGCGCCGGACGGGTTCAGCTCGCTGACGCCTTACCTCATGAGCAAGGGCTATACGGCGGAGGAAATGTCCGCGGCGTTTCTCTGCGGGATATCGAAGAAGAACGGCAGACCGTACGACTATTTCAGGAACCGCGTTATCTTTCCGATAATCGACGTCGCCGGAAACGTCGTCGCGTTCGGCGGGCGGGTCATGGACTCGTCGGTGCCGAAGTACCTCAACACATCGGACACTCCGGTGTTCAAGAAGAGCCGGAACCTCTTCGCGCTCAATTTCGCGAAGTCCGTCTGTGCCGAAAGACTGATTCTCTGTGAAGGCTACATGGACGTCATAGCGCTCCACGCGCACGGCTTCGAGTACGCGGTCGCGACGCTCGGCACCGCGATGACGCCGGAACAGGCGAGGATCATGTCGAGATACACAAAGCAGATTATCCTCTGCTACGACTCGGACGACGCCGGTCAGCGCGCCACGGCGCGCGCCATGAAGCTTTTCGCCGAGGTCGGACTCGATGTGCGGGTGCTGAGAATTCCAGGCGCGAAGGACCCTGACGAGTTCTTAAACAAAGCCGGACCGAACTCACACGAGAAATTCAAGCTGCTGCTCGACCAGAGCCGGGCGCAGTTCGAGTACAAGCTCGAGAACGTCCTCGCGAGACACGACATAAAGATACCGGACGAGCGCATAAAAGCGGCAGACGAGCTGTGCCGGATAATCGCCGGTATAAGCTCGAACGCGGAACGCGACGTGTGCGTCGGCGTCGTATCCGAAAAGCTCGCGATCCCGCGGGACTCGCTGAACAACGATATAAAGCGCATAATGAACGCGCGCGACCGTTCGGAAAAGCGCGGTGAACTCGAGAAGATAATCCGCGAGACCTCCGGACTCGGAGACCGGGTCAACACCGACTCGGTGAAGAACGCCGGGATAGTCAATGTTGAGGAAAATATTCTCGGTATACTGATGCTCTTCCCGGAGATGATCGTTAAGGTGAAGAACGGAAAACTTCCGCTCACGTCGGAGGATTTCTTCTCCGAGTTCAACCGGAAGGTCTTCGACGAGATGATGCTCAGGTGCTCCGACACCGGACAGTTTGATTTCGGGACCCTCGGAGAGGTATTCGGAGCCGACGAAATGGGCAGGATAACACATATGGCGCTCAGGCGCCGACAGCTCACCGACAACGGCGAGAACGTGCTCTCTGACCTTGTCGGAAAGCTCCGGGCGGACGCGGAGATGAGACGTCTCGAGAAATCCGGCGACAAAAACGCCGAGATCGAGAGAGTGCTCGCCGCGAAACGCGCGAAAAAAAAATAAACGTTACATAAATCCGCGGGAACAGCGTTTCCGCGGGGAAAGGCAGAAATATATGAACGAGAAAGACGTAAAGACGACTCCCGAAAACACCGACGGTGAGAAGGACGAACTCGACGAGGACGAAGAAGGCAAATTCAATGTGAACGAACTCATCGCCCGCGGCAAGAGCAAAGGCGGTTCGCTCACCTCGAGCGAGATCATCGAGGCTCTCGGCGACGCGGATTACGACATCGACCAGATCGACAAGCTGTACGACAACCTCGAGTCGAACGGCATCGAGGTCAACTACCTCGACAGCCCGGACTTCGCGGATATCGAAAGCGAGATCGAGCAGTACGAGTCCGCAGAGGACATGGAGAAGATGCTCATCCAGGAGGGTCTCGCAATAGACGACCCGGTCAGGATGTACCTCAAGGAGATCGGCAAGGTGCCGCTTCTCGACAACGACGCCGAGCTTGTGCTCGCCGAAAAGATGGCGCACGGCGACGTCGAAGCGAAAAAGCAGCTCGTCGAAGCTAACCTCAGGCTCGTCGTATCCATCGCGAAGAGATACGTCGGCAAGGGTATGTTCTTCCTCGATCTCATTCAGGAGGGCAACCTCGGTCTCATGAAAGCGGTCGACAAGTTCGACTACAGAAAGGGCTACAAGTTCTCGACCTACGCGACATGGTGGATAAGACAGGCGATAACCCGTGCCATCGCGGATCAGGCGAGAACGATACGAATCCCTGTCCACATGGTCGAGACGATCCACAAGGTCTCCCGCTATTCGCGTCAGCTCCTTCAGGAGTACGGCCGCGAGGCGTCCGCCGAGGAGATCGCCGAGAAGATGGGCACCAGCGCCGACAAGGTCCGCGAAATCATGAAGATAGCGCAGGATCCTGTCTCGCTCGAGACTCCTATCGGCGAGGAAGAGGACACGCATCTCGGGGACTTCATCCAGGACGATGACTCTCCGGCGCCGGCGGAGGCGGCTTCCTACGCGCTTCTCCGCGAGCAGCTGAACGAGGTGCTTCACACCCTGACTCCCCGTGAGGAGCACGTGCTGAAGCTGCGCTTCGGTCTCGACGACGGGCGCACCCGCACCCTTGAGGAGGTCGGAAAGGAGTTCAACATCACACGTGAGCGCATACGCCAGATAGAGGCGAAGGCGCTTCGTAAGCTCCGCCATCCGAGCCGCTCGAAGAGGCTCAAGGATTACCTCGACTGACTTATTTTCGGCAGGAGTCACAAAATTTTTGTTGAAATCTTGTCGCAAACTACCGAAGATTTGGTCCGATGTGTAGAAAATGTACTGTCAGATTTGTATAAAGCATACAAAAATATCAGCATTTGCCATACCTGAAGCCGCCTCTGATGGGTGCGCGGCGGGGTGCGGGGCAAAAAAATGACTTGACAGAATGTTTCTTATAGTGTAAAATAGAGTATGATATATTTTCTTGCTTACTGAATTCAGGAGGAACAGCGAATGAAAAGACGACTCACAAACGCGGCGCTCGCTCTCATTATGGCGGCGACGGCGGTCACTGCGGCGTCATGCGGTCAGGAAGACAACCTCGACTCTGTCGGCGAGGACAAGATCGCGAACGCGACGACGCTCAATATATGGGGCATAAAGGGTGAGGGCACCACCGATGAGGCGATAGCCGCTGTGGAGGAAGCCATGAGTGAGATCACTCAGGCTCAGTTCAACACGGCGATAAAGCTCGAGCTCTACACCGAGGCCGAGTATGACAAGATGCTCGAGAAGCGCATGGACGAGATCCAGGAGCAGCTCGACAAGGAAGAGGCAGAGGCTGAGGCAAAGAAGCAAGCAGCCAAGGAAGCCAAGAAGAACGGCGGCGGAGACACCACCACCGCGGAGGAATCCACCGACGAGTCCACCGAGATCGTCGACGAGACCATTCTCGACGAGTACGGACTCCCGGAGACCTTCTACCCGGATGTCGAGGACACTCAGCTCGATATCTTCCTCATTACCGATTATGATATGCTTATGAAGTACAGCGAGAAGGAAGTTCTCTCGCCTCTTGACGAGTCGCTCTCCTCTTCGTCCAAGCTTCTCAAGTCGTATATCCATCCGACGCTCCTCGCGGCAGGAAAGATCAACGGCAGTACATACGCTATCCTCAATAACCATCCGGTCGGCGAGTACACCTTCATGCTCCTCAACAAGGAACTGATGGATAAGTACTACTACGACGCGGACGACTTCAAGAGCTTCAATGACGCTGTTGATTTCATGCTTGAGGTCGGCAACGACACCAACGTGACTCCGTTTGAGGGCGATATCTCTCCGATCGGCATTCATTACTTCACGGCAGACGGCTCCGAGAGCATCGTCGGCAATATGCTTGATCCTTCCGCTGAGCTCGGCACCAACGGCGGTCCGAAAAATCTCCTCAGCATCCCCCGCTGGAAGAAGTACCTCGTCGCGGTCAAGCAGCTTGAGGAGAAGGGCTACATCGGCAGCGAAACCATCAAGGAAGGCGACAAGTTCGCGTGCGGTATCATAAAGGGCACCTACGCTGACGTCGCGGCTTTCGAGGATGATTATTACGTCAACGTGATCCAGAACCCGCAGGCTATCACCGAGAACGTCTATGAGGGTATGTTCGCGGTCAGCAAGTACACGAAGAGCCTGTCCCGTTCGATGGAGATCATCACTTATCTCAACACGAGAAGCGACCTCAGAAACCTCTTCGCTTACGGTATCGAGGGAGTCAACTACGAGCTCGACAAAGAGGGCGTCGTCAAGAAGCTCAACAACGACTACAACATGAAGCTCGAGTACACGGGCAATATGTTCGTCGCTTACCCGCCGGAAGGCAGCACTTCCGACGTCTGGGAGAACGCTAAGCAGCAGAACCTCGACATGGTCAAGAGCCCGTACTTCGGTTTCTCCTATGACGAGTCGAAGGTCGACCCGAAGCTTGTTTCCGGTGTCAAGTCCTTAAGCGACAAATTCTTCAGCGCGCTGAACAATCAGACCGCCGCTACCATCGAGGATTTCCTCGCTGAGTGGTGGGATACCGCTGACGCCGACACTTCGGTCAAGAACTTCACCGCAAGCAAGGACGCGGACGAGAAGGATGAGTATGAGCCGATGGGCAAGATCTACGCAGACTGGTTCGCGGCAAACGCGAAGACCGAAGAGTGACCGGCTCTGACGGCAAATCAATTCAACAAACGAGGCTGTCGGGCAGTGGCACGGCAGCCTCTCGTTTATAGTTCATAACAAAAACGCTCCGGGTCAGGATATCCGGAAATTCGTAGCAAAGGATTGTCATCTGATGAATTTTGATTTCTTTATGCCGGTAAAGCTTCTCACCGGCGAGAATGTGATAAGAAAGAACAGCGCGGAGTTCGCGCTCGGAAAGAAGGCAATGATCGTCACAGGAAAGCACTCGGCAAAGGCTTCGGGCGCGCTTGACGACGTCACTGCGTCGCTTGGGGCGGTCGGCGCCGAATATGTCGTGTTCGACAAGATCACAGAGAATCCGCCGATTCTGACCTGCTTTGAGGGCGGCAGGCTCGCGAGAGAAGAGGGCGTCGACTTCATCGTCGCGATAGGCGGCGGCTCACCTATGGACGCGGCTAAGGCTATCGCTGTGTTTGCCGTCGAACCGGATTACACGACCTCTGACCTTATCTCGAAGAAGCCTGTCCGCGCGCTCCCGCTGATCGCCGTGCCGACCACATCCGGCACAGGAAGCGAGGCTGACCCGACCGGCGTCGTGACACTCGAGGGCGGAAAGATCAAGAAATCCTTCGGTGCGCCCTGCACATACCCGAAGGTGTCGTTCCTCGATCCGAGGTACACTGAGTCGCTGAATATCTATTACACCGAGTCGACGGCGCTCGACGCGCTCTGCCACTGCATCGAGTCATATCTGTCTCCTAAGTCAACCGAAATATCGAGGCTGTTCGCCGCTGACGGCGCCGCAAAGCTCTACAGAGCGCTCGAAATGATGTCGGATATACCTCACGACGGGTCTATGGACGAAGAGACCGTGCTGACCCTCCTGAAGCCTCTCAGATACACGCTGATGTACGGCGCGTGCGAGGGCGGCATCGCGATCAACCGCACCGGAACAGGCTTCAACCACCCGCTCGGATACAACCTGACGCTCTATCGCGGCGTGCCGCACGGACGCGCCTGCGGAACGTTCATGGGTGAGTATTTCGATTACAACTCCCGTTCCGACGAGGGAAAGCGGCTGATAGCCGAAATATGCCGTTCGCTCGGCGACTCTCCGGAGACGGTCGCTGAAAACGTAGTGCGCTGGTCCGACGTGAAGATCGGCAGTCAGTACGGAAATCCGCTGACCGACAAAGAGATCGACGAATACCTCGCAAACGTCGGCGGGGCGAAAAACTATCAGAACAGCCCTTATGTGCTGAACGACGACGAGAAACGCGATATTTACAGGAAGCTGTTCTCATAAAAGAATTATCCCCTGCCCGCGGCCGGACAGGGGACTTGTCATTAACCCATATTTTCGGGGAGCTTGCGTCCGCCCATTATGTGGAAATGCAGATGCTTCACAGACTGGCAGGCGTCGTCTCCGCAGTTCGTGATGACGCGGTAGCCGTTCCCCAGCCCCGCCTCGGCGGCGATCTTCGGGATCGTCTCGAATATCTCGGCGACGATGGCGCTGTTGTCATGATTTATCGCGTCGACCGACTGGATGTGGGTCTTCGGGATCACGAGAATGTGCACGGGGGTCTGAGGGTTGATATCCTTGAACGCGAGAATGTGGTCGTTCTCAAAGACCTTGGTTGAGGGTATGCCGCCCTCGGCTATTTTACAGAATATGCAGTCCATATTTTTTATTCCTTTCGTTTTTTTGGATATCTTAATTATACATTACGGACAACAAAAAGTCAAGCAGAATCCGTGAACAAACACCAGCGGACCTGAAAATCTCGCGAAACCGAAAAATTTACTTTTTTGTAATACCGAAATCTCATGCTTCTCGTTGACAAGACGCGGAATATGGGGTATAATATATTTGGGTGAGTCTGTGACAATGGCTCACAAAAAGACTTGTCTGATTTTTAGAGGAGGATACTGAAATGAAGGTTACGAAAGAATCGATAATCGGTGAGGTGCTCGACGAGGCGCCGGAGACCGCCAAGTTTTTCATTGAGATCGGAATGCACTGCCTCGGCTGTCCGTCGGCGCGCGGCGAGAGCATAGAGATGGCGTGCGAAGTACATGGTACCGACGCGAACGAGCTCGTCGAGAGAATCAACGAAGCTCTTGAAGCAAAGTAAAAAGCTGAAACGCCGATACGGGTCGTTTCAGGATCGAAGACCGGCGTTGTCACGCTTTGTCCACCCGGACGTGTGCGCGCCGGTTTCGGGTTAATATAGATAAATGACAGAGATAAAACTAAGCGCGAGGCTTCAGGCGGCGGCGGATATGGCATTGCGCGGTGACGGCATAAACAAAGGCGCCGCGGATATCGGTACTGATCACGCCCTTCTTCCGGTATACCTGTGTCAGAAAGGGTGCCCCAGAGCTTTCGCGAGCGACATAAACGAAGGACCGATCGACCGCGCCAGAGCGAATATTTCGAAATACGGACTGTCCGACAGGATAACGGCCGCGCGTCGCGACGGACTCGACGGGATAGAGCGCTTCGCTCCGGGCGTTGTGATCATCTGCGGGATGGGCGGAGAGCTCATCGCTGATATCATCTCGCGCTCTGGCTACCCGGCGGAATCAAAATGCCGTCTGGTACTTCAGCCGATGTCCATGCAGGACAAGCTCAGGCGCTTTCTCGCCGTGAACGGGTACGCGATATATGACGAAACCGTCGTTTACGACGACGGAAAGTATTATCAGCTCATCTCGGCGGAATACGACGGGAAACCATACGCTATGACCGACGCGGAATACAGGCTCGGACAGCTCAATATCGCGCGTATCAGCGGCGCGCCCGATATCACGGACACCGACCGCGGGTGGCTCGCAAAGGTGCGTGCCGCCGCGAAACGACGGATAGAGGGCAGACGCGGCTCCGAAAAAACCCATCAGAGTGAGCAGACGTCCGACGAAGAGCTCGTCAGTTTAATCAACAGACTCATCGACTAAGTTATGGAGGGATTCAGAATGCCGACAGTAGACCAGCTTTACAAATATCTCGACTCGAAGTTTCCGGACACGCTCAGATGCGACTGGGACAACGACGGACTCATGGTCGCGGACGACCCGGACCGGGAAGTCATGCGCGTCCTCTGCACGCTCGACGTCACGGAAGACGCGGTCGACTACGCGATCGCGAACAATTTCGACGTCATCGTGTCGCACCATCCGATGATATTCAGACCGCTTAAGGCGGTGAACTACGCAGACCCGATAGCGAAAAAAACCATGAAGCTGCTGAAAAACGGCATCTCGGTCATGTCCTTCCACACGCGTCTCGACGCGGCGTCGGGCGGGCTCAACGACATCTTCGCGAAGCTCATGGGACTCTCGGACATCGGGACTATCACCATGGACGGCGAGCCTATCGGACGGATAGGGACAATACCGACGCCGCTCGCGTGCAGCGACTTCGCGTCCGGGGCCAAGAAGGCACTCGGAGCGGAGCGGATACTCTACGCGTCCGCGTCAGGCATCGTCAACCGCCTCGCGATATGCGGCGGCGACGGCAAGGATTTCATAAAAGCGGCTAAGGCGGCGGGGGCGGACTCATATCTCACGGGTCAGCTCTCTTACAACATAATGAACGAGTCGGACTATATCGGAATGAACCTCTTTGAGGCGGGACATTTCCATACCGAGGACTTCATATGCAGTTACCTGACCCTCCTGATACTGAAGGAATTCACCAACGTCAAGACCGGGTACTTCAACTGCAACAGAATAAAGTCGGTGTGAAATGACAGGATACAATCTTATAGTCGTATTCGACCCGACAGGAAAGAAAGTGCTCCTCTGCAAAAGGATAAAGGAACCCTATCTCGGGCTGTACAACTTCATCGGCGGGCACATAGAAAATGGCGAGACCGGCTCCGACGCGGCTTACAGAGAGCTCTTCGAGGAGACCTCGATCGACCGGACAAGGATTTCCCTCTCGCGCCTCATGGACTTCACATACTACAATCAGGACTGCTATGTCGAGGTGTGGACCGGGAAACTGAGTGAGAGCTTCGCCCCTCATGGCGACGAGAATCCGCTTGTCTGGGCAGACGCCTCGGAAGACTTCTTTGATATGACAAGATACGCGGGCGAAGGAAACATGGGACACATAATGGAACAGATACGCCAATACGGAACAGGTATATAAAGCATATACGGAAAGGATGATATAAAATGCCATACATCAACTTAAGAACAAGCGCAAAGCTCGACGAAACAAAAATGGAAGAAATAAAGTCGGCTCTCGGCAAGGCAATAACCACACTTCCGGGCAAGACCGAGACATATCTCATGGTCGACCTTGAGGGCGGCGCGCGCCTCTGGCTCGGCGGGGACAACTCAAAGCCGCTCGCCATGATCGACGTCAAGATCTTCGGTCACGCGAAGCCCTCTGATTTCTCGAAGATGACCGCGGTGCTGTGCGACATCTGCCACGATAAGCTCGGCATCGATCCGACCGGCGTCTATGTCACCTACGCCGAGGTCGAGAACTGGGGCTGGAACCGGAGCAACTTCTGAGTATGATAACTATAGAAGAAGTAAAGGCGGACAAGGCGATACACACCTACATCGAGAAAGAGGACGAAGCGCTGATCGCCCTCGGGTTCACCGAGCACAGCTTCACGCACGTCGGCAAGGTCTCGAAGACCGCGAAGGACATACTCCTGAAGCTCGGCTATCCGGAGCGTGACGCCGAACTCGCGGAAATCGCCGGTTATCTGCACGATATCGGAAACATCGTCAACCGCACCGACCACGCGCAGAGCGGCGCGATAATGGCTTTCCGCATACTCGACAACATGGGTGCGTCCGCCGATGACATCGCGACGATAATCACCGCGATAGGCAACCACGACGAGGGCACGGCGGTTCCGGTCAATCCGATAACGGCGGCCCTGATTCTCGCCGACAAGACCGACGTCCGTGCCTCGCGTGTCAGAAACACCGACATAAAGTCGTTTGACATTCACGACCGGGTCAACTACTCGGTAAAGCGCGCGGACCTCGACATCTCAACCGAAAAGAAGGAAATTGAGCTGAAGCTCCAGATCGACACTGATTTCTGCTCGGTCATGGACTACTTCGAGATATTCCTCGGGCGCATGATACTCTGCCGGAAGGCGGCTGAAAAGCTCGGGCTCAGATTCAGGCTCAGCGTCAACGGGCAGATCCTGCTCTGACACACATCCCCGCGCGGTGAAAAGGAACTCCGCGCGGGTATATATAATCGTTGCTTTATCAAAAGCAGCAATCAAAGGAACTCCGCGCGGGCGCGGAGTTATGTATAATTGTTGCTTTGTAAAAAGCAGCAATCAAAGGAATTACGCGCAGGCGCGGATTTATATTTTGGGGGACAGATTTGAAACTCTGTCAGGAAGGCAGCACAAATGGACAAGCACATTCAGGAGATATTCGGCAGCATGGTCTTCGGGGACGCGGTCATGCGTCAGAAGCTTCCGAAGGATACATACAAGTCTCTGAAAAAGACCATCGAAGACGGAAGCGAGCTCGACATATCGGTCGCGAACGTCGTGGCGAACGCGATGAAGGACTGGGCGCTCGAAAAAGGCGCGACCCACTACACGCACTGGTTCCAGCCGATGACCGGTATCACCGCCGAAAAGCACGACAGCTTCATCACACCGACCGGCGGCGGAAACGTCATCATGGAGTTATCCGGCAAGGAGCTCATCAAGGGTGAACCCGACGCGTCGTCCTTCCCGTCCGGCGGGCTCAGGGCTACCTTCGAGGCGAGAGGCTACACGGCGTGGGACCCGACGTCCTACGCGTTCATAAAGGACAACACGCTCTGCATACCGACGGCGTTCTGCTCCTACGGCGGCGAGGCTCTCGACAAGAAGACGCCGCTCCTCAGATCGATGGAAGCGGTCAGCCGCCAGGCGGTCAGAGTGCTGAAGCTCTTCGGCGTAGACACGAAAAAGGTAATCTCCACCGTCGGTCCGGAACAGGAATATTTTCTCGTCGACAAAGCTCTCTATGATAAGCGCCCCGACCTCATCCTGACCGGTCACACGCTGTTCGGCGCGAAGCCTTCCAAGGGACAGGAGCTCGACGACCACTATTTCGGAACAATAAAGCCGCGCGTAAAGGCGTTCATGGCAGAGCTCGACGAAGAGCTCTGGAAGCTCGGAATCCTCGCGAAGACCGAACACAACGAGGCGGCGCCCGCTCAGCACGAGCTCGCGCCCATCTTCACGACGACAAATATAGCGGTCGACCACAATCAGCTGACGATGGAGATAATGAAGAAAGTCGCCGCGCATCACGGTCTTGTCTGCCTCCTGCACGAAAAGCCCTTCGCCGGTGTCAACGGCAGCGGCAAACACAACAACTGGTCTCTCTCGACCGCAGAGGGCGTGAACCTCCTCGAGCCGGGCGACACTCCGCGAGACAACGCTCAGTTTCTCATATTCCTCGCCGCCGTTATCGCCGCCGTTGACGATCATCAGGACCTTCTCAGGGTTTCGGTCGCGAGCGCCTCGAACGACTACAGACTCGGCGGATTCGAGGCTCCGCCTGCTATCATCTCGATGTTCCTCGGCGACGAGCTCACCGAAATACTCGCGTCGGTCGTTTACGAAACGAACTATGACCGGCAGGAGCGCTCATATATGGAGATCGGCGTCGACGTTCTTCCGAAGTTTCCGAAGGACACCACCGACCGCAACCGCACCTCTCCGTTCGCCTTCACCGGCAACAAGTTCGAATTCAGAAGCCTAGGCTCATCAAACTCCGTCTCGGGTCCGAACATCACGCTCAACACCATCGTCGCCGACGAGCTCGAAAAAATTGCGGATAAGCTCGAGGCGCTTCTCGCCGCCGGCGAGGACTTCAACTCCTCGGTCGCCAAGGTCATCCGCGACACTATAAACGCCCACAAACGCATAATCTACAACGGCGACGGCTACTCCGAAGACTGGGTGCGCGAAGCCGAACGGCGCGGACTGCTCAATCTAAGGACGACCCCCGACGCGCTTCCATACTTCACCTCGGACGCCAACATCGCCATGTACTCACGCCACCACGTGTTTACCCGGACCGAAATGATCTCCCGCAACGAAATCCACTACGAGAGCTACTGCAAGATCGTAAACATCGAAGCGCTCACCATGCTCGATATGGCGAGACGCGAGATAGTTCCGGCGGTCATGAGATACATACGCGAGGTGTCGGAAACGGCAATCGCCGCGGACTCGCTCGGAATCGACACGTCGGTTGAAAAGGATATAATCTCGAAGGAAACGGCGTCACTGAGAGCCCTGACCGCCGCCGCCGACATCCTCGAAACCGCGGTGAACAACGCAAAAGCCATCGACGAGTACTCAGAGATGTCCTTCGCGATCCGCGACAATGTGATCCCGGCAATGTCTGAGGTCAGGAAATACGCCGACGAGCTCGAAACCCTGACGGCGAAATCCTGCTGGCCGTGGCCGGGTTATTCCGAGCTTCTGTTCAGCTGCTGATTATATATTCCCCCTTGATGATACTAAGGTTTGTGCGCTCATCCACAGTGTATAAAAGTTTAGGAAAAAGGGGGAGGTGCAGGAGGGGGAGAAAACTCTTTTCAAAGAGTTTTCTCCCCCTCCTGCTTTTATTATTCCCTTGAGTAGTCTTCGTTCGTCTCCCTGAACAGGAGCGATATGCACCATATCGATGCAAGCCCTACCACTGTGTAGATTATTCTCGCGGCAAGCGATCCTTGTCCTCCGCAGATCCATGCCACGATGTCAAATTTGAAGAGTCCTATCGAGCCCCAGTTGATGCCGCCGATTATGGCGATTATCAGAGCTATTCTGTCAAGCATTATGATCTTCCTTTCTTTCGGGCGGATTTTTCTGACCCGGTCGAGGATAGTGTTGACAAAACGGCGCCGTTCTATGCGATGACTGGAAAATTTTTCACGGCGATAAAATGCGACAGAAAGATCGCGCCGAATGGGTGTATAATTGATCTGTCACGGGGGTGAACGCGTGGAAATCTTCGCGGATGTGCTGTTTGTAATCAATTTTTCGATGGACTTTCTCGCGCTGTTCCTGACCGGGAAGATACTCAGTATGCCTGTCAGGGGGAAAAGGCTCGCCGCGGCATCGGCGCTCGGGGCTCTGTGCGCAGTTCTGCGGACCGCGTTTCCGGGAAACGGCGGCGTCCGGGTTGTGTGGGCACTCGGGATTATCTCGGTCGGAGCCGCCATGTGCCTTGTCGCTTATAACGGACGGCTTTTCAGAACGCTTCCTGTGTTCCTCGCGGCGAACCTCGCTCTCGGAGGGCTCATGAGCGTTCTCGGCAGGATTTTGCGCGTGGCGGGGTTCGGATATGCCGGATCAGGCAGCGCCTCTCTGTTCGCGTTCCCTGCCGTCGTGGCAGGCGTCGTCTGCGTCATATACGGAAGGCTCAGACCACGCTCGACGGCTCTGCGGGAAACCGACGTCAGCATCACGATTGATGGGAGGACAAAGACATTTCATATGCTCGTCGACAGCGGAAATCTCCTGACCGAACCACTCAGCGGGAAAGCGGTGATACTCGTCTCGCCGGAAAAGATGGCTGACATCCTGCCGGAACCGCTCAAGGGTCTGACCGTGAACAACATCCCGTCGCTCGACAGCGCGTCGGCACGCAGAATCCGTCTCATACCGGCAAAAGGCATCGGAAACGCCGAACTTCTCATCGGTCTCGTTCCGGACAGGATAATAATTGACGGATACGAGACGGACGCCGTCGCGGCGACAGCCGAGAGCGATTTCGGCGGGCTGGATGGCATAATTCCGTCATCTGTCGTGCAATGACATACACACAAGGAGGAACAAGAAATGAAACTGAACGGTCTCGGAATACTTATGAGCGGTTTCGCGGCACGGGTCGCGAGGGCTCTGTCACGGCTGATATCCGGCATCGGGCGACACCGGGGAATCTTTTACGTCAACGGCGCCGGAACGCTTCCGCCGCCTCTCACGTCGGACGAGGAGGCGCGTGTTATCGCGGAGCTTGACGGAAACGGCGGCGGCGCCGCGCGGCAGACTCTCATCGAGCACAATCTGCGGCTCGTCGTCTACATAGCCGGTAAATTCGGGAACACCGGGACCGGAATCGAAGACCTCGTCTCAATCGGTACAATCGGTCTCATAAAAGCGATAAACACCTTCCGCGCGGACAAGAACATCAAGCTCGCGACCTACGCCTCAAGGTGCATCGAGAACGAGATACTGATGTACATCAGGAAATCCTCAGGCAAGCGCGAAGTATCTATCGACGAGCCGCTCAGCGTGGACTGGGACGGGAACGAGCTCCTCCTCTCGGATATACTCGGCAGCGACGAGGACGACATCTCACGCGACCTCGAAAAAAACGAGGAAAAGAAGACAATACGCGACGCCATCCGCGGACTCGACGAGCGCGAACAGGTCATAATCAACCTGAGATACGGTCTGAACGGCGGAAGAGAGCTCACTCAGAAGGAAGTCGCCGATATGTTGGGAATAAGCCAGTCGTATATCTCACGGCTTGAGAAGAAGATTCTCTCGAGACTAGGGGAAGAGCTCAGGGGAAAGGTGTGATATCCCCGTTCGCCTTACGCGCGGGTCAGGGTAAGTGTTTCCAGAGTCTTCGTTATTGTCAGGCGCTCTATCGTCACGAGACCTTCACTGTCAGCTGTCGCGGTTCCGTGCGCGGTTCCATACTTCCAGTTTATTGTCTCTCCGGGATTCGGGCGGAAATTGTCCGCTCTTCTTATCGTGACGTCCGCTGTCGAGCTGTCGGGGAACGTCACCCTCGACTTCCACTCGTCCTCGCGGAGGAGTCTCAGCGTCATGCTGAACTCCCGCTCACCGTCAGTCCCGTTCTCCCACCTGAAGAACGAGTTCACCTGTCCGGACGTCGTCACGCTCCTGTCGTTCTCCCATGGATTCTGATCATCGGTCGAGGCGTTCGTGAAGACCGGGTGCGGAGCGCTCTTTCTGACACTGAAGATATCAAAGGAATGGATGAGGTCGTTCTCCTTCTCCATAATACTGTTATTGTTCGCGTGCCCGAAATTGCCCCAGTAGCCGAGCAGGGCGTAACGCTTCTCCCGCATTCCTCTGTACAGCACCTCGTGCCCGTCCGACCAGCCGTCGTTCTGCGCAGAGTAATCGACGAGCACCGGCGGGTCAGGTATCCTGAATCCATCAGGCGCGACCGTGTCAAGACAGCACCTGTCCGCGAAATGCCTGACTCCCGCCGGGACATTGACTTTAACCGCCGCGAAAATATCTCCTCGGCGCATCGCGATTCCGAGCGCGCCGCTTCCGCCCATCGAGTTTCCGACCGCGTACACACGCTCAGTGTCTATCGGGCAGGTCTCTATTATGTGTTCTATTGTCGCGATACAGCGCTTTTCGACCGGCTGAAGCTCTGTCCCTGAGCGAGAAGGGTCGCCCTCGCCGTGGGCGTTTATTCCGCCCCACCACCAGTCGTTCTTCTCGTTCGCACGGCAGTCGAGGTACAGAGCGTACATATCCTCCGGCGCGTGATAGATATCGTGGTTGCCCTCCGCCCATGTACAGCCGATCGTCGAATAGACGTCATGTCCCGCCGAGTGAAAGACCACGTAAAGCGGGTATCTCACGCCTTCAATCTCGTTCTTCGGGTGCAGCAGCGCGTATGTGTCGGTCTGGTCAGCCGCGTAGCCCCACTCCGGCATCGTATTGTGGTGGAAGAACTCAAGGCGCCTTCCGAGAAGAATTCCGTCTTTTTCAGGTGTTAATTTCATTTTTATGACCATGCCTTTCGCACAAACTTACAGTTTTGAGGCGGTTTTGAAAGACGGCTTGTCCGTCTTTCAGAATTCACGACCCAACGTCATGAAAGCCTCAAAACTGTTTGGTCTGAAAATTTATTTTCAGACTTCTCCTTTCAGAATGACATATTACCATTATATACTTTTTCCTGTGTTTGTCAAGTATTATCTGGTAAACAATGAGAAAAGAGGTCGCCATCCGACGACCACTTATTTTTTATTTCACGATACCGTTCTCAATGATGAAGTTCGGGATAACCGTCTTGAACAGCGTGTACTGCTTGAGATACGGCTTGCCGTAAGTGTTTATCTCCTCCTCAGAGTAGCCCTCGTCCTCAAGATCAGCGTCGGAGACCGACAGTCCCTCGCTCTCAGCTATTGCCTGCGCCGCGAGATATCTGAGAGCGTTGTCCTTGTAGTCCTCCTGAAGCGACTCAATATACGCCTCCTTCGACGCGAAGCCGTACTCACTGAGAAGCTCCTCGAGTGTCACGCCGTACTGGTACTGCGCCGTCAGTGTCTGCTGCTCTATGTCATAATCTATCACATAATCGAGAACCGCCTGCGGAACCTCGCCCTTAAGCGTCGCCTTGCCGAGAAGGTTGTTGAACATCTTCATCTTCTGGTTGTCGATAAGCCACTGCTTCAGGTCAGCCATCAGATCCTCTACAGAGCTGAAACCATAATTCATCGCGACCTCGTCGGTCAGAAGCGGCTCGCCGCAGATATAATTTATCGTGACGTTGAATATCGCGTCCTTGCCGTTCAGGTCCTCCTTGCCGTAATTTGTCGGGAATGTCACCTCAATGTCGAAGTTCTCGCCCGGCTTGTGACCTATCAGCTGCTCGAGAAAATCGTCGATGTAGTTCGTGACGCCGATTGTGACGTTCGTGCCCTGACCGCCGGTGCTTCCGCCCTGAAACTCTACGCCGTCGACCGAGCCGACATAGTCGATGTTGATGGTGTCGCCGTCCTCGACCGCACGGTCGGTTATCTTCTCGTAGCTGCCGCTCTGGGAGATTATCCCGTCGAGCTGAGCCTGGATGTCCTCCTCGGACGCCTCGAGGATCGACGCGTCGATGTCTATCCCCTTGTACTCGGGAAGCTCCACGTAATCCGATGCTTTCACGCCTGTGAAGAAGCCGTTCGAATCAAGCCCCTTGCTGTAATCATAGCCGTCGCCGCTCTTATCCTTGCTTCCGCAGGAAACTATCTGCGCGCCGACGAGTATGGCGGACAGAGCCGCCGCAGTTATCTTTGCAAATTTCATTTTTTTGACCATGCCTTTCATACAAACAGGTCTGAAAACTTGTTTTCAGACTTCAATCTTCATAATACGGCTCGCAGATCATCGGGGGTATCCCGTTCTCCCTGAGCTTTTTTGCGGCACTCTCTGCCGATCTCATGTCTCTGTACACTCCGAACACGGACGGACCGCTGCCGCTCATCATGACGCGTATCGCCCCGGTCTGCTCCATCATCTGAAAAAGCTCTCTTGCCCTCTCACGGTGCGGAAGCACGGCGTCCTCAAAGATATTCCGCATCCCTGACGCAATATCCTCTATCCCTCGTTTTTCCGAGAGAAGGGACGTGAATCTGTCGACGCTCATCGTTTCCTGCCCGGTTCTTTCCTTCATCTCATCGACCATTCTGTACGCCCACGGTGTCGGCACTCTCTCGCCCTCACAGGCGATCAGTATCGCACAGTCAGGAAGTCTGCCGCACGGGGACATTATCTCGCCGATGCCGCGTGTCACGCTTATCCCCCGCCTCACACAGAACGGGACGTCCGCGCCTATTCTTTTTCCGATGCCGCAAAGCTCCTCTGTTGTCAGCCCGGTGCCGTACAGCCTGTCAAGACCGATAAGCGTCGCCGCCGCGTCGGTGCTTCCACCGGCGAGTCCGGCGGCTATCGGTATCCGTTTCTCAATGTGAATCGCGACCGAATAGTGTCTCATCCCTGTCCGTGAGAAGAACGCCTGCGCCGCCATATAGCACAGGTTCGACTCGTCGCAGGCAAGCTCATCGGTTGAACAGGATATTGAGATATGTCTCGCCGCGCCGCCGTCGTTCTTTGTTATGGTAAGGGTGTCGGTGAGGGTCACGGTCTGCATCACGCTCTCGATGTCATGGTAGCCGTCGGGGCGCTTGTTTCCTACGTCGAGCCACAGGTTTATTTTCGCCGGTGCCTCAAGGGTTATCGTCATCATTCGGGTTTGATATCGTTCCTTTCACTATCTGACGTTCAGGAGGCTGAACAGCGGGTTCTTCTTTATCTTCACCGCCTTGACGGGGCATAATTCCTGACAGCAGTAACATTCTATGCAGCCGGACCGATTGATTCTCGCGTATCTGCCGCCGCCTCTTTGGTTTCTGAACTCTATCGTCTGCTTCGGACAGCTTCTCGCGCACGCCCCGCAGCCTACGCACTTGTTTTTTTCTATCTCCGGGTGCGGCTGGATGAGCTTGTATATCCTCCCGCCGCAGAGGGTGGTAAGCAGGTGAATCGACGACCCGCTCTTCTCCGCCGATTCCGGCATCACAAAATCGGTTGAAACATATGTGTCCAGCGGCTTGTCGGAGATGACATGAAGCTCCGGCGCGTCCTTTGTGAAACTGCGCCTCTTCGCCTCGTCAAGCATTATGACTCCGTCTATACCCGCGATATGCGCCCCGACCGTATCGACCGAGAACGGGTTTATTCCGGATATCAGGACGCCAAGCTCCTTCGGCTCGCCGCCGGTCGGTCCGTTTCCCTCCATCGCGACGATTCCGTCAAGCACACTGAACGTCGGCTTGTTTCCGGCAAAGTACGCGCACAGATCGCACAGCATCGAGCCGAAATCCCCGTAATCCGGGAACCTCGCGTGAGTCTCGACCTTTTGCAGTCCCGGGATGGTCCCGTAGTAATTCTTGACCGCTCCGCTGAATTTAGTCAGCGCGTGACTCTTCAGCTTCGCTAGATCGACTATCACGTCGGCGTCGAGCATCGGGGAGATCAGCTCGAAGCCCTTCGCCGTCACTCCGTCCGGAAGGCTGACCTCCCGGGACGTCATGTCGGTATTCAGCCGTGATCCGTACTTCTCCGCCACCGGTGTGATACCGCAGGCGTTATAAAAGCCTTTCAGCGCGGATTCCGTGTAAAGTCCGGGCGGGCTCTCGACGATAACAATATCGGCGGCAGAATCCTTAAGTATCCGGATCATCGCCTCGAGAACAGCCGGATGTGTCGTCGCGGCGGCGTCGGGGGACTTCTTCATAACGAGGTTCGGTTTTATCGCGACGCGCTTGTTCCGGAACATATCGGCGAGCCCGAGCTTTTCTATCTGTCCGCGCAGCACACGCTCGATCTTGTCGGCGTCATATGAGGTCACCCTGTCGAGAGCTGTCTGTGTCTCCGGGTCTATTCCCGGTGTAAAGGTGTAGCTCATTCTTCGTCCGGCTCAATATAGTGCGCTCCTATCGACTCCTTGCGCGCTATCGCTCCGGTCAGGATATAGTCTGCCACAGACGCGAGAGAATAGAGCTCATACTCCGCGCGGTTATCGAGACGCGCGTACTCAAGCTCACGCTTCAGCTCGTCGACATATGCCTTTCCGTGTGCCATGCCCTTCGGTGTACGGACGGCGTTCGCGTCCTCGGTCATCACCTCTCTGAGCTCCTGACGCTTTTTCGCGGCGAAATCCGACGCGAGCGGGGTTCCTCCGGACAGAGGCTTGTCCGAGCGCTCGAGTACTATATCATCCTTCGAGATAAGGTTCTCGTCGATATGTCTCGCGGCACGGCGACCGAAGACAAGGCACTCGAGCATTGAGTTGCTTGCCAGTCTGTTCGCGCCGTGAATACCCGTGCAGGCACACTCTCCGCACGCGTAAAGTCCCTTGACGTTCGTCATGCCGTCGAGATCGGTCGCAATTCCGCCCATCAGATAGTGCTGAGCGGGTCTGACCGGTATCGACTGCTCCGGGACCTCTATGCCGAACTTGCGGCACTCGGCGAATATTGTCGGGAATCTCTTCGCGAAGAACTCCTCGCTCATAGACGAGACGTCGAGCCAGACATTGTCCTTCCCGGTCTTCTTCATCTCGCGGAGTATCCATCTCGTGACAATATCGCGCGGCGCGAGGTCGGCGAGCGGATGCTTGCCCTGCATGAACGGCTCGCCGAGGTGGTTTCTCAGTATTCCGCCCTCTCCGCGCACAGCCTCGGATATGAGGAATCTGCGCTCGGTCTGCCCCTCCTGCGGGGTCATCGTCGTCGGGTGGAACTGAACGAGCTCCATGTTCTTGATATTGGCTCCGGCTCTTCCGGCGGCGGCAATACCGTCACCGACAGCTCCGGTCGGGTTTGTAGTCTGGAGATAGAGCGCGCCTATGCCGCCGGTGGCGAGGATTATGTTCGGACACCTGACAAGCTTCGGCTTGCCGTCAAAGACTATCGCGCCGGTGACGTGTCCGTCATCGGTCAGTATATCTATCAGATACGTGTTGAACATGAAATGCAGATTCTTGCGCTCAAGGGCTATCTCACCGAGTCTTCTCGTCGTCTCGCGTCCGGTCGCGTCTCCTCCGCAGTGGACTATGCGGCGGCAGGAATGCCCTCCCTCACGGGTGATCAACAGCTCGCCTTCCGGGTTCGTATCGAACGGGACATTCATCTCGACGAGCTCCTTTATGTTCTCCGGTCCCTCCTTGACAAGAGTCTCAACCGCCGCGAGGTCACACAGCCCCGCACCGGCTTTGATGGTGTCCTCAACGTGCGACTCGAAATGGTCCTTCGGGTCGATGACCGCCGCGATGCCGCCCTGCGCCAGCCACGAGTTCGACTTCTCGAAATCCACCTTACTCATTATCAGAACCTGCTTGTCCGGGTCGATATGCAGAGCCGAGTAAAGCCCCGCTATGCCGCTTCCGACAATCATTACGTCTGTTACGATCTCTTCAAGTCCGGAGGTCGCTCCGCTGTAGATATAACGTCTCATTTTTTATTTCTTGCCTTTCTTATTTTTCGGTAACTCTGAACTGTCCGCCAGACGACGCGAAATCGTCGAGGAAACTCGGGTAGGACTTCGCGATGCAGCTCATGTCGTCGACCGTCACGCTGTTTCTGACGCCCGCCGAGGCTGCCGCCGCGGACATTGCTATCCTGTGGTCGCCCTGAGCGTTTACAAATCCGCCGTTTACCAGTTTTCCGCCGGTTATTATCATGCCGTCCTCAGTCTCCCGCGCGCTCACGCCTATAGCGTTCAGCATATCGATCGTCGACTTTATACGGTCGCTCTCCTTGAGTCTCAGGCGCTCCGCGTTGTATATCTTCGTATCTCCGTGCGCGTATCCGGCGAGAACCGCGAGCGCCGGAACGAGATCCGGTATATCCGCCGCGTCGATGTCCGTGGCGTTCAGTATGCCCTGCGACACCGTCACGGAATCCTTTCCGTACTCAACGTTCGCGCCGAAACGCTCAAGTATATGGAACAGCTCAAAGTCTCCCTGAGTCGTATCCATGTTTATCCCGGTCATTGTCACATGCCCGTTCACCGCCGCCCCGACAGCGAAGAAAGCCGCCTGCGAACAGTCGCCCTCGACCGTCATGTCGAACGGTCTGAGCTTACCTCGCCCTATCCTGTACTCCGGGAGCGGAAGTCCCGACGGTGCCTCAATCACGGCTCCGTTCTCAGTCAGGATGTCAGTCGTCATGTCAACATAAGGCTTGCTCTCGAGCGGCGTCGTCAGGGTCAGAAGCCCCTTCTCGCCGGTTATCACGAAAGCGTAGATCATTCCCGTGACGAACTGCGACGACACGTCGCCGCGGATGCGCGCCTCGCCCGGACACATCTTTCCGGACACACGCAGCGGAAGAAAATCACCGTTCTCCGGATAGCTCATTTCGACGCCGAGCTCACTCAGCGTCTTAACATAAGGCTCCGTCGTGCGCTTCGGCAGTCTTCCGTGCCCCTTGAAGATGACGCTCCGCCCGAGCGCCGCGGCTATCGGGATCATGAACCTGAGCGTTGACGCTGACTCGCCGCAGTCAACCTCTATCACGTCGCTCGCGCGGTTCTTTTTACAGATATCCGTAAGCGGCTCGCCGGTCGTGAAAATCCTGCTCTCCGGGTCATAGCCGATATCCGCGCCGAGAGCGCTCAGCGCGTTCGCGGTCGCCGTTATGTCGTTCGACAGGTCGACGTTCCTGACCGTACTGCTTCCGGCGAGAGCCGCCGTTATAAGCGCCCTGTGCGCCACGCTCTTCGAGGACGGCAGCCTCACTTCTCCCATCAGTCTTGACGGTAAGAATTTTGTTTCCATCATAAGTTCTTCACCCAAGCTCACACGATAAGCTCGATCAGCTGGTATATCGGCACTTTATGAACGACCGGCTTCCCGAGATCCTCGAGCAGGACGAGTGAAATCTCATCTCCGACCCGCTTCTTGTCCGAGGCGACAACCTTCATCATCTCACTGCCGGAATAATCGTTCACGGTCGGGAGCGACCACGCCTCGAGCGTGTTCTTTATCTCCTTGTAGTACAGCGGGTAACCGAAGCGCCAGCTCAGCTGCGCCGCGATCAGCATTCCGATACCTACCGCCTCACCGTGCGAATACCTCTTGTACCCGCCGAGCTTTTCCACCGCGTGTCCGAACGTGTGCCCGAAATTCAGGTGTATCCTGACTCCCTTCTCGAACTCGTCCTCCATCACGTACTTCGCCTTTATCTTCATGCAGCGCGCTATAATGTCGCCCATGCCGATGGTCTTCGCGCCGATCGAGTAAAAGAGCTCCGGGTCGGCTATGCAGCCGTACTTTATAGCCTCGCCCATTCCGTCGTTCAGGTATCTTTGCGGAAGGGTTTTCAGAAAATCGGCGTCAGCTATCACCGCCCGCGGCTGTTTGAACGCCCCGACGAGATTCTTTCCCGCCGCGAGGTCGACACCGGTCTTTCCGCCTATCGACGAGTCTATCTGTGAGAGAAGCGTCGTCGGTATCTGAACGACGTCTATGCCTCTCAGATATGTCGCCGCCGCGAAGCCCGCCATGTCGCCGCACACTCCGCCGCCGAACGCTATCACAAGCGAATGCCTCGTGAGGCTCGCCTTCGTGAAAGTCTCATACATCTTCACAACCGTCGAAATGCACTTGGAGGTCTCGCCAGCCGGGAACACGTTCACGTCGGCGGCGCTCAGCGCAGCCGTCAGAGTCTCGCCGTGAAGCGGCCAGACATTGCTGTCGGACACGACGCATATCCTGTCATACCTGTTCGCCGCGAAGAAGTCGCCGAGAGCGTCCCCGAGTATGCCCTCGCCGGCGTATATCGTGTATTCGCCCGTCGAGTGAGTGACGTTTATCCTTTCCATCCGGGTCCCCTCACTCTATCCTGAACTTCAGGCTTATGTCGAGAGAGCGCACCGAATGCGTCAGAGCGCCGATGCTTATGAGGTCGACGCCGCAGTCCGCGACTTCCTTCAGGTTCCTGTCGCCCATGTTTCCGGACGCCTCGGTGACGGCTCTGCCGTTCACTATCCCGACCGCCTTCTTCATGTCCTCACAGCTCATGTTGTCGAGCATTATGATGTCCGCTCCGACGTCAAGGGCTTCGTTAAGCTCGTCGAAGGTCTCGACCTCGACCTCAATCTTCAGCGTGTGCGGAGCATTCGCCCTTGCCGCCCTGACGGCGTTCGTTATCGAGCCCGCCGCGACAATGTGGTTATCCTTTATGAGTATCCCGTCCGCGAGGTTGAAGCGGTGGTTCGTTCCGCCGCCGACCTTCACGGCGTACTTTTCGACGACCCTGAGTCCGGGCGTCGTCTTTCTCGTGTCGCAGATCTTCGCCCCGGTGCCCTCGACCTGTGCGACCGCCTCGGCGGTTCTCGTCGCGATTCCGGACATTCTCTGCATCAGGTTCAGTCCGACTCTCTCACCGGTCAGGACATTCGTCGCCTTTCCGCGGACCTCGGCGATTATCTCGCCCTTCTCTATCCGGTCGCCGTCGCGCTTCAGTGGGGTGAACTCGATATCGCGGTCTATCAGCTCAAAGACTCTCGCCGCGACGCCGATTCCGCAGAGGACGCCGCTCTCCTTCGCCTTGTAGAGCCCGTGTGCTCTCGCGGTCTCCGGGATGGTCGACTCGGTGGTTATGTCCCCGGTACCCACGTCCTCGGACAGCGCGTTCATTATCAGTTTGTCGAGCATTATGTCGTTCAGGTACATTTATCTCTTCCTTTTCTATATTTATGTAAATTCTTTACTTTATCGCGACCATACGCTCGAGCGGGCGTTTCGCGGCTTCGATCTCTTCTTCTGTCATCGTAACCTCGTTCTTCTCGTCGCGCAGCGTCTCAAGCACGTCCGGAAGCTCAGTCTTTTTCATGTTCGGGCAGACGAGGAACGGGGTCAGCAGGTGATACTTCTTCTCCGGGTGATAGTATGACAGTCTGTCGACGACGCCGACCTCCGTGCCGATTATAAACTCCTCAGCGTCGGTCTTCACGCACCAGTCTATTATCTGCGACGTGCTGCCGACAAAGTCCGCCTTCACGACCACTTCGTCCTCGCACTCGGGATGCACCGCGAAAAGGGCTCCGGGATGCTCTGCCTTCGCCTTGTCGACCTCCGCGGCGGTAATATTTCTGTGTGTCGGGCAGAAGCCGTTGTGGAGTATGAACTCCTTCTCGGGCACGAGACGCGCGACATATCCGCCGAGGTTCTTGTCAGGAACGAAGATTATCTGCTTGTTCGGCAGGCTCTTCACGACCTTCACGGCGTTCGAGGACGTGCAGCAGATGTCCGACACCGCCTTCGTCGCCGCCGACGAGTTCACGTAGCAGACCACCGCCGCGTCCGGATATTTCTCCCTCAGCGCCAGAACGTCGTCCGGCGTTACCATGTCAGCCATCGGGCATCCGGCGTCCGGGGCGGGCAGCAGGACCTTCTTTCCGGGATTCAGTATCTTCGCGCTCTCCGCCATGAACCTGACGCCGCAAAAGACCACCATCCGGTTTTCTGCCAGCTTAGCCTTCTTCGCGAGCTCAAAGGAGTCGCCGAAGATGTCCGCCGCCATCTGCACCTCCAGCCTCTGATAATAGTGCGCTAGGATAAGGGCGTCCTTCTCTTTCGCGAGGCGCCGTATCTCCTCTGTCATCTCCCGTATCTCTGTGTCTGTCAACATCCGAATAAACCAAACCTTTCCGGCTCGTGATATCTCCACGTGCTCGCATATATGTATACTTATTATATCATATCACATTTCCCGCGCTTTTGCAAGGAGTTTGTCAAGAAATTTTATATTTTTTTATACTCTGTACTTAACTGTTATATATCGCAAAGATTATTTCGCACTTGTTAAATATTATTTTGTTGTACGGAAAGACTTGACATCCGTCTTGTTTTGCGCTACAATTATTATAAGTGTGAGGTGATAATTTGAAAATAGACTGGAACCGGAAATACACCACAATCGCCGTTTATGCCGGGCTCACCGGGGCGGCGCTCATCGCGCTCGTGTTCGCCTTTAAGAACTTCGAGTTCTTCTCGGGCTGGGGAAAGCGCATTTCCGGGATACTGAACCCTGTATGGCTCGGAATGATCATGGCGTACCTCTTCAACCCGATACTCAAATTCGCCGAAAAGCGAATATTCAGGTGGAACGCAGTCACGAAGCGCCAGCACAGCTCAAAGCGCGCGCTCGGGCTCATATTCACGTATATCGTCGTGCTCATCATTCTGACGATCTTCCTGCTTCTCGTCATACCGCAGGTGTACGCCTCGGGATCCGACCTCGCGTCCAAGATGAGCGGGTATATCGAGCAGACCCTCACATGGATAAACGAGTTCCTGTCGAAGTCAAAGTTCATCGGCGGTGATATCAACGACCTCGACGACGTTTTCAATAAGGCGCTCGAAATATTCGACCTCAACATGGAAACGATCGGCTCAAAGATTCAGGAGCTTATCACTAACTCGACTAACCTCTTAAAAGACTACGGACCGAAGGTGTTCGAGTACTTCAAGGGCATAACAAACGGATTCGTAAACACGATCATCGGACTGATCTTCTCGGTCTACTTCCTCGCCTCAAAGGAAAAGCTTACGGCGCAGATAAAGAAAGTCCTCCGTTCCTTGACAAGCGAAAGACTTTATAACAGTACTCTTGAGCTCGCGAACTTCACCGACAAGACCTTCGGCGGGTATATTACCGGAAAGCTTCTCGACTCGCTGATCATCGGTATCATCATGTTCATCGTCTGCGCGATCTGCAAGATGCCGTACACGCCGCTCGTCAGTGTGCTCGTCGGAGTCACAAACATCATTCCGATCGTCGGACCGTTCATCGGTGCCATTCCCGGAACATTCATCATATTCATCGTCGACCCGGTGAAGGCGTTCTGGTTCATAGTCATCAACGTCGTCGTGCAGCAGCTCGACGGAAACGTCATCGGACCGAAGATCCTCGGTCAGACGACCGGACTTTCTGCTCTGTGGGTCATGATGTCGATCACGATAATGGGCGGTATGTGGGGACTGTTCGGAATGCTGATCTCGGTACCGATCTTCGCCGTGCTCTACACGCTCGTCAAGCTCGCGGTCGAAAAGAGACTCGCGAAGAAGGGCGTGCCCACCGAAACCGTCGAATACTACGCAGCGATAGAAGACCGGACGCTCAGCGAAAGCGACGACGAACCGACCTTCGCCGAAAAGCTGCGGCAGATGACCGCGGACATCGCCGAGAACCACTTCGGTCAGCGGATAAGAAAATTCCGTGAGAAACGGAAAGCTAAGATCAAAGAGAAAAAAGAAAAATCCGGAACACAAACACAACAAGAGGACGAAAACAAATGAAAGTATTTCTGATGCTCGGACAATCGAACATGGCAGGAAGGGGAGACCCGCGTGAGATCGCGCCCCTGTCCGCGAAACACACCTTCGTTCTGAGGAACGGGAAATGGCAGCCGATGACCGAGCCGATAAACTTCGACCGTCCGATATGCTTTGAAGGAAAGATGGGCACGAACAGCGGGATCGGGCCGGCGGCGTCCTTTGCGCGGGCGTTCGCTGACTTCTATGGCGAAGATATAGGGCTTGTTCCCTGTGCCGAGGGCGGAAGCTCGCTCGACGACTGGGCGCCCGGCGGACAGCTGTTCCTGAACGCCTGCTGTCAGGCGAAGCTCGCGGAGAATGTCGGTGAGCTGACCGGAATACTCTGGCATCAGGGCGAGGCGGAATGCACGGATAAGGAAAAAGCCGGAACCTACGCCAGGAGGTTCCTCCACATAATGAGCGAGCTGAACAAGTCGCTCGGCACTGACCTCGATATCGTCGTCGGAGAGCTCGGTGAGTTCTTCAAAAGGCATCCCGGAAAGCCGCAGTATGTCGATATGGTGAATCATGCCCTCCACACCCTCGCGGAGGAGCACGACAACATCGCGATAGCCTCATCGGAAGGACTTGCGGACAGGGGAGACCTGCTCCACTTCTCAGCTGAGGCTCAGAGGGAGTTCGGAAGAAGATATTTCGAGGCTTACAGAGAGATGATCGAAAAAAGAAAGACGGAAGGCGGGGCTGTCTGACCCGTACCTCCCGTGACAGAAAAGCGGCGGAGCGAAATTGCCCCGCCGCTTTTTTTATTTCTTTATCCGTATCATGTCGAATATCTCTTTGCTGACCGGCCTTCTGTAGTCGTCGTCGACGAGGCTGAATCTGTTGCCGTCATACGGCGTCGAGAGGTAGTTCCAGATCGTGAACGGTATCTCGTTCTCGTCGCAAAAGGAGATGACGTCGCGGCACCAGTTCTCGCGCCACTTCACCGGGCAGGAGCGGATCGTGCCGAACTCCCCGAGGGTCACAATCGCGTCCGGATGCTCCGCGATGAACTTCTTCGCGGGCGCGAGCGAGTTGTATATGAACTCTTTGCCCATCTCGTTGTACTCTGCGTATGCGTTCTTGTTACCGTAGATGAACTCATGGTAGTGACGGTAACGCCCGATATCGCCCGGATACGGCATCTCGCGGTTATAATAGTGGTTATCAGGCATGAGCACTCCGCGCTGATGCGTGAACTCGAACGGCGCGTAGAAATGGAACGTGTAGAACACATTCGGGTCGTCTATGACGTCGAGCGCGTCGAGCTTGTCGACCGAGTTCCAGCAGGCGCTGCCTATCATGATCTTTCTTGTCGGGTTGACATTCCGTATCTCGCGGACCGCCTTCTGCCAGAGCGGGTTCCATCTCTCGCCGGTCCCGTCGGTCAGCTCGTTGAGAAGCTCGAAGACAATCTCACCGCCCCTGTCGTGATACCTGCGCTCGAACTCGAGCCAGAGCGCGACGAACCTGTCCTGATACTCCTCGACGTCGAGCAGCTTCTTCATATCGCCGCAGTCGCAGTAGCAGCCGATCGCCTTGTGGAGGTTCAGTATGACGTTCAGCCCGTATTTCTTCGCCCAGTCGAGAAAGTCCGTGATATGCTGAAATGTCTCGTCGCGGTAATGATACGGATTGTTGAAATCCTCGAGCACGATCTGGTCAAACGCCAGACGCACGTGGTCAATGCCGAACGACGCGAAATTCTTCACGTCCCACTCGGTTATGTAATTGTCGAAGTGCTCAAAGTCGCCGATCGTGACGTCCATGCGGCGCTCCGGCGGGAGCTGTCCTATTCTCTTGTAGTTCGTGAGCCATCCGCCGAGACCCATTCCTCTCATATATCCTGTGAATTCTCTCATTTTTATTCTGCCTTTCTCAGGTGTTTTTTACTGCATTTCCGCCGCCATCTCGAAAATGTCGTCTATATACTTGTCGATTTCCTTTTTCCCCTTCTCAAGTTTCGAGACAATGCTGTCGCTCGACTTCGCATGGTACAGCGAGTTTATTATTCCTCCGGCAAGCACCGAGTCAAACATGATGTTCGTGCCGAAATCGAAATATATCGTGCTGAATACTATATCAAGCATATCCGCCGACTCGTTGTCGCGCGCGGTCTTCGTCTTGAGCGCGACCTCCTTGTAAACCGGGATGACGTCGCTGTAGCCGTAGAAGCTCATCGCCTCGAGCGCCGTACCGAGCTTTTCCGCGTCCGCCATGTCGAACGCCCTCGAGAGCGTCCAGACGGCGCCGCCCCACGCCGCGGACCTGTAATTCTCCTGTGCCTCGTCGTACTTCGGCATCGGGAGAATACCTATGTCGTCCTCCATGCTGCGGAGCTTATAGATGTCGTTCGGCACCCTCTGCGAGAAGAGCGCGTGTCCTGTCTCGAAGAAATTCTCCGGCGTCGCGCCGTGGAGGTCGTCCTTCTTCTTGAACTCATACCCGTTTCCGCCAGTCCAGGCGTCGATCAGCTTTGTCAGAAGAGCGATGCCCTTCTCGTTCTTATAAAGCGTGAACTCATCCTCACCGTTCGCGTTCTTCTCAGTGAAGTTCATGTCCGAGCCGCAGAGGAAGGACGCTATATAGCCCTTGAAGCCTCTGCCGAACATCAGACCGTAGATGTCCTCCTCGTCCCACTCGGTGTTTCCGTTCACGTCCTTGTTCGTCGACTTCGCGATCCCGATGAAGCGGTCAACCGTCCATTTTCCGTCGCGGACGAGACCGTAGAGGTCGGTATCCTGATCGCCTATCTGTGACCAGATCTTCTTGTTGAACACCATGCAGACAGCGCGCGACGCCGCCGAGAGCGTCATGTTTCCGGCGAGAGCGGTCTGCTTGCCGTCGAACTCGTAGACTGCCGTCGCGTCGGGGTTCCACCACGGCTTGTCGAGATTAAGCCCCGGAATATTGTGCCAATCGGAGATGTACGGCAGGAAACTTCCGGACGCGCCCTCCTGCTGCGCATAGATGTCATAGGTGCTGTCGCCCGACTGGACGAGCTTCGATATCTTGCCTGAGACGTTATCGACCTCATCGACCTTTATCGTGAAGTTGTACATTTCCTCGATCTTTTTGTTCCGCTTGTAGATCGCGTCCTCGAGTACGTCGCCGGTCTCCTCCTCAATGACGACGCGGGTATTCGCCCATGTCAGCCATGAGAGATCATAGTTCATCACAGTCATCTCATAGCCATCGAGGTTGACGACCTCAGGCGCGTACTCGGTCTCCGCCGCCGTAGTGTCGGCACCCTGACCGTCCGTGCCGGATGACGTTTCCGTCCCAGACGTTCCGGAAGGAGTCCCGCCGCAGGATACGAGCGACGCGAAGATCGCGAGGGTCAAAAGTAAAGAAATCTGTTTTTTCATGGTCTGTTCTCCCTTTCAGTTTTGTTCGGTGATTCTATTATACCATCCCGGAAATGAGATTCATATAAACAAATTTGCCATAACTATGGACAAATGTGACATTGTATGATATAATCAATACATCAGCACGTGAAATGAGGAATGACCGTATGGACTTTATCGAAAAATTCTATCACCCGGATTTCGACGGCAGGCAGATCGGCGACCTGAAGCTCTGCTACTGCGGAAGGCGTACCGGAGCGCCCGACCACCGCTTCGGACCCGCGGCAAGGGAAAACTACTGGTTTATCTACCTTAAGGAAGGCAGCGGAATCTACACCGTCGGCGGTGTCACGAGACGGCTGAAAAAAGGCTGCGTCTTCGCCGCGTTCCCTATGCGCAGAATATTCTACAAAGCTGATCCCGGAAGCGTCTGGTCGATATACTGGGTAAGCATAGCCGCCGACAACCTAGACGGCTACCTTGAGTCGACAGGAATAACCGAAGACAACCCTGTGATCGAGGTCGAATCACCGGGCGCGATCGAAAGCATCTTCGAATCGCTTCTCATGACGATACCAAACGAAAGCCTCCGGGCAAAATTTGACTGCGTGAGCCTTGTGTACAAGCTCCTCGCCGGATTCTCACCGACAACGCGGGAGACAGCCGGACGCGACTATGTCGACGAGGCGATATTCTACATGACCAACAACTACGATCGTCCGATAACAGCGGCGGAGACCGCGGCGAGACTCAACCTCGACCGCTCATATTTCTCGAGGCTGTTCCGCGGCAGGACGGGGATGTCCCCGACCGACTGGCTGCTCGACTACAGACTGTCGAAGGCAAAGGCTCTCATGCGCGCGACCGACCTGAAAATCGGTGAGATCGCGAGATCGGTCGGCTTTGACGACCCGCTCTACTTCACGCGCCGCTTCAGGGCGAAGTGCGGCGTCAGCCCCGCGGAATGGAGGAAAGAAAACACAAACGCAAAGCAACCCGGATAAAAAGCCGCCGCCCTGTCAGAGATGACAGGGCGGCAAACTTTCTTTTCTTTATTTCTTTTTCTTTTCTTTGCGTTTTTATTCTCCGAGAGCCTCTATGAAGGAAGCTATCGAAGCGTCGATTTTCGACTTGCCGGAAGCCGCGACGGACGTGAAGTTTGAGACATGGTTGACCGACGCCTTGAACACCTCGTTGGTGCCCCAGCTGAAGTAGACGCCCGTGTCAAAGCTGCGGTTCTTCAGCACCATGTCGAGCATCTCGGCGGAGTCGTCGTCTCTCAGCGCCTTGGTCGTGACCGAAGTCTCGACGAACGCCGGAGTGACAAGTTGCTGCGAATAGTAGCCGAGCGCCTCGAGCACTGTTCCGGTGCGGTCAGTATCGGAGTTCGTCGCCGGTATCATCAGCCATGAATCCCAGTATCCGCCGACAGGGGCGATATACTCGTCGCTCTCCTCATATTTCGGGAACGGGATGAGTCCGAAATCGACCGTGAAGCTGCGCGCCGCCTTCATTCTCTGGAGGTTCGTCTCCCAGAAGAGCATACGCCCGCCGTCAAACACGCCCGCCGGACCGCCGTCCTTTATGCGGTTGTCCTGAACGGAGATGACGCTGTCCTTGTCGTTTATGATGTCGACATACTTCATGACGACCTCGACGAGCTTTGACGAATCTATATTCGAGACCGGAAGACCGCTTTCGTCACGGGTGACAAGCTTCTCGCCGGACGCGCCGATCAGGTGTATGATGTTGAGGGACTCGACCATCCAGCCGAACTGGTCGTCGTTCGCGTCCATCTTCGTGTCGCCGTTCAGGTCAGCGGAGACGAGCTTCGCGGTGTCGTAGACATAATCTACGGTGAACTTTCCGTCCCGCACGACGCTGTAGACATCGAGGTCATACTGGTTCGCGAGCGCTTTGTTGAACAGAGTCACGGTGCTCGAGCCGGTCGTCGTGACCACCATATCGCCGGTGGCGCTGATGGTCTTGCTGCCGAAGGTCATGGTGTCGACGCTGTCCTGTGCCCACCAGCTGTGAGTCAGATCTAGCGTTGAAACGTCGGACAGCGGCACAAGATAGCTCGGGTCGCTGAACATCGTAGCGCAGAGCGAACCCGGAATGAACGCGACGTCATAATCCTTGTCGCCCGCGAGAATGCCGTTCTTGAGCTGCGCGAGATCCTGACGGTTCCTCTCGCCCTCTATCTTGAAGCCCTTGATATTTACATTGTAAAGGTCCTCAACAATGCTGTTGCGCCTGTAAATCGAGTCGTTTAGCACGTCTCCGTTCTCTGTCTCGATGAAGGCGGACTGCATCCAGTCGCCGATGTCGTTCTCGGCGATTATGAAATCGGCTCCTCCGAAATCGGCGTCCGCCGCTTTGAACTCGCTCGGTTCGGTCTCTTCCGCGGCAGAGGTCGTGTCCTCTCCGCCTGTCGTCTGAGCCGTCGTTCCGTCATTACTGTTTCCGGTGTCACTTCCGCAGGACGCGAGGGTCGCCAGGGTCATCGCCAGGATAAGCGCCGCGGTTATTCTTCTTTTCGCAGGGTGCATTTTGCTACTCTCTTTTCTTCTTTGTGTTTTTCCGCCCTGTGCCGTGTCACGCGTTTGTATGGTCAACTGTCACAGACACGCGCGGAGATTTTTGTATAAACAGTATAATACAATCCACCCTGCTTTTCAATGTGTTTTAATTGCTTATCTTCTTTCTTTTTGTGTTTTTATGCGGTTTTGACGGTTCCGGGGATTCTATCTTCTCCTCGGTCATCCGGCCGGTGTCAGCGCTCAGCCTCTTGTACTCAGACGGGGTCATCCTCATCCGGTTCGTGAATATGCGGCTGAAATAATACACGTCACAGAAACCGGCACGTTCTGCCGCGCTCATGACGCTGTCGCCCTCTTCAAGCAGTCTCGCCGCGTATTCGAGCCGCCTTGACAGCGAGTACTCACCGAGTGTCGTCCCCGTCACGCGTCGGAACAGAGTCGACAGATAGCTCGGGTTGAGATGAACGTCGGCGGCGAGCGACGCGACGCTGTGTCTGCCGGACGGGTCCGAGTCGATCATCCGCCTGACCGCGCTTATATATTGATTCTCCACTGACAGAGGATTCTGCTCGATGAGCTGACAGACGATGAGAGAGAGCAGAGACGAGCATTTCTCGTCGCGAAGCTCCCCGCCCGCCTCATACGCGTCGAGAAGGCGCTTCAGATAGAACCTCAGCTCAGCGCCGTCCGCCATCGCCGGATGATACGGCAGCGGAAGCCGCGTCTCCGGACTGACAGCGAAGTTCAGCGAAGTATAATAGACGCTTTCCGACTTGAGTCTGATCTTCTTCGCACCCTTCGGACAGTAGAGCGCCTCACCGGCGCGGACCGTGAAGCGCTCTCCGTCAATCTCGTACTCAAACTCTCCTTCATGGACAAATGTGATATCATGGCTCATCGCCGTGGTGTCGAGCGGCGCGGGCTGGCGCCTCACATGGATCAGGTACGCGAGATAATAGCTGTTCATATCCTCACCCGGTGATCTCGCCGATCAGTCCGCCGAGTCCCTTTTCCGCGAAGATATTCTTGTAATACGCAAGCTCGTCGGATATCAGCGAATCGATCATTCTTATCCCGAGCAATTCAACCGGCGCACGGTCATCGGTGAACCTGAGCCCGCCGTCATGATGCGGCTCAAGCGACGACATGACGCTCGTCATGCGCTCTTCATATGCAAAATCTCCCGTCTCTGTCGGGACGGTGAATCCTATCGGCTCTTCCGACGCGAACAGTACTCTGTTCGTGGTTCCTCTGACATCGCTCGTCATGACGTTCCTGAAGACCGAGCTTATCGTGTCGCACAGATAGGCGTTGATGCTTCCGTCCCCACCGTTCGCCATGTTCAGGTTGACGACCATGACGCCGCCCGGCTCAAGATGATCGCGGACGAGCGTGAAAAACTCGACCGACGACATCTGGAACGGTATCGTTATGTCCTGATAGGCGTCGACCATTATGACGTCGTATTTACCCTTGTCAGCGGCGAGATAGGCGCGTCCGTCGTATGTCGTGACCCTCACCGTGTCAGGCAGACCGAAATATTCGTGCGCGAGACGCGTTATGTCCTCGTCTATCTCAACTCCTGAAACGTCGGAGCCGGGGTAGTACTTCCCGCAGAGCGTCGAAAAGGTGCCGCTGCCCATTCCGAGCACAAGTATGTCCGGTTCCTCCGGGTCGGCACACATCAACGGAGCCGCCAGCGCGGTATCGTAATACATACCGGTCAGCCCGCCGTCCTTCATCGCGACCGACTGGACGCCGAAAAGGACGTTTGTCGATAAATATACGCTCCGCTCGTTCTCTCCGACCTGAAGATAGTTGTATATAGACTCTCCCTCATACAGAAGATTCGTCTCCCAGAACGCGAAGCTGTCCGAGTGTCCGAGAACAGAACAGACAATGAGAGCCGCCGCGGAGCCGGCACAAAGCCACCTTCTCGTTCCCTCAGCAATGAAATACACGATCCCGAGGATAAGAAGCACACCCGAGAAGATCAGGAAGGTGACGCTCGTGCCGACAGTCGGTATCGTGACAAATGTCGGCAGAAATGTGCCGATGATGCTTCCGACAGTATTGAACGCCTCAAGCCTGCCGACCGTCCTGCCGCTGTCCTCCATCGAACCCATCGTGTATTTGACGAGCGAAGGCGTGACCGTCCCGAGCAGGAAAAGAGGAAAGACGAATATCACCATGCAGGACGCGAACGCCGCGGCGATGAGATAATTCGTGTTGACCGCGAGAACCAGAAGCCCGGATATGCCGATTATCACATACTTTCCGACAAGCGGAATGCACCCGATCCAGACGGCGGCGATAATGAGTCTCGCGTAGAGCTTTCCCGGGTCGGGATTTCTGTCCGCGGTTCTGCCGCCCCAGATGTTGCCGAGCGCCATCGCGATCATTATCGTGCCGATGATTATCGTCCACACGATCTGGCTCGACGAGAAGTAGGGCGCGAGAAGCCTGCTCGCGCCGAGCTCGACCGCCATAACCGATACGCCGGCGAAGAACTCAGTCATATAGAGATAGAGCTTGTTTTTCAGAAGTCTGTTTTCCTTCATCTCTTTCGTGTCCCCTGAAATCCGCGGTATTCCCCGGGACCGGCAAAGTCCTCGACACCGCCGCGGCAGCGCTTCAGGTAATCGAGAGCCGCGAGCTGTGACGACCACTCTGCGTCGTCATAGTGAACCGGATCGTGGTATCCTTCTATATCACAGCTGCCCTCAAAGCCGTTCTGAAGGAGTATCGTGAATATCTCGCTCCAGTCGCTCTGACCGAAGGACGGCGTTCTGTCCCAGTAGAACGGAACAATGCCGCGTATGCCGTGCTCACGGATGACGTCCCACGCGATATATCCATCCTTGCCGTGTATATGAAAAACCTTCTTCGCCCATCTTCTGAGCTGCGGGATCGGCTCGACAAGCGCGCTCATGGCGTGCGCGGGCTCCCACTCAAGCCCCATCGCGTCGCTCGTCACGGCGTCGAACATGAGCTCCCACGCTTCCTCACAGAAGCCGATATTATGTGAGCCGCCTCTCCAGCCGCCTCCGCAGCCCTCGATGGCGATGCGCACACCGTTTGCCTCAGCGCGTCTTGTCAGCTCATCGAACACCGTTTTGAACTCCGGTATCGTGTCCGGAACACTCTTTGCCGGGTCGCCTCCCGCGAACACACCGATCACATCGCAGCCGTAGAGGCGCGCGTTGTCGATCAGCAGCTCCACTCCGCACCGGACACGCTCGTCCTTCAGCGTGTTACCGTAGTGACCGAGTACAGATATTTTTCTGCCGTCGAGTGTGTCAAGCACTCTCTTTGAGTGCTCATGATAGTCCATATCGCAGTTCCAGTTCTCGAAATGCAGCTCGTAGGTCTCAAAGCCCTTCGGGTTCAGCTGCGGGATCATGCTGTCCGCCTTCATGCCGGGGATCATCGTTCCGATCTTTATGTCGAACATAGGTATATCCATCCTTTCACCGGCGCTCTGATTGCGCCATACGAATCAATTATAGCAAAAAATTATGAACATTTCGAGTAAAAAAAGCTCCGGCGGGAAGATACTGATGATTTTTTTCAGTATTCAACCTGGATAACCCGTGCTTCACAGAAAACAGCTTCCGGTCTGTTCATTGCTTTTCTCCGGAGAAGCCTCAGTCCACTGTTACTTTTCCGATCATCAAATCAAAAAAGGGCAGTGTCATCCCCCGCCCTCTTTTTCCCCGGCCGCGCGGCGGGTTTTCATATATACAAAGACCGCGCACACGGCGTCGGCACAGAATACAAAGCCGAGAATCCCGGAAGCAACCGCCTCTGCCATAGTGAGTTTTCCTTCCCTCGCTCCGTTGACAACCGCCGGTACGGCGGCGACGCCGCTCAGCAATATCGCCATGCAGTCAAACAAAACAAGTGTGAACGAAATCCCGAAGGTGAATATCGTGAGAAGACATCCGAGACCAATGACAAACAGCGTGATATAAGCCGGAATCTGCGACAGCTTCAGGATCATTGAATTCTGCGCACAGAGCCGCGCCTCACATCCGACCGCGATATTCCGGATCACGTTCACGATGGTACAAATGAGCGAAACGAAAAAATACAGTATCAGAAGCGCCACCCCGCACCAGATATTTCCGGAAAATAGCGCGTCAATGACCCCGCCGCCGAAAAACAGACACAGAACCAGCGCGGTCGTGAGATACGGAAAAAGCAACGCCGGAATAAATAACAGAAATCCCTTCATTTCACAATCCTCCAAAAAAGCAGCCGGAGCTCGTCACTGTCTCCGGCTGCATGGATAATGATCGTTAATCGGCGCGTCACGCGTTCAGGATCTTCATGAACTCCTCGCCCGTGATCGTCTCCTTCTCAAGGAGATAAGACGCGAGCTCATCGAGCTTCTGCCTGTTATCGGCGAGAATGCCTATAGCCTTCTCGTGAGCCGCCTTTATCGCCGCGACGACGTCAGCGTCAATCTTCGCCGCCGTCTCGTCCGAGCAGGCAAGCGACGCGTCTCCGCCGAGATATTTTCCGTTCAGCGTCTCAAGCGCGACCATTCCGAACTCGTCGCTCATGCCATAGCGGGTGATCATCGCCCTCGCGAGCTTTGTCGCCTGTTCGATATCGTTCGAGGCGCCGGTCGTCGCTCTGCCGAAGACTATCTCCTCAGCGGCGCGTCCTCCGGTCAGCGTCGCGAGCTTGTTCTTGATCTCATCGGATGACATGAGAGTCCGCTCACCCTCGTCAACCTGCAGCGTGTAGCCGAGCGCGCCGGATGTGCGCGGGATTATCGTGATCTTCGTGACCGGCGCGGAATCGGTCTGTCTCGCCGCGACGAGCGCGTGCCCGATCTCGTGGTACGCGACAATCCGCTTCTCCGAGTCTGAGATGACCGCGTTCTTTCTCTGGTAGCCCGCGATGACCGTCTCGACGCTCTCCTCGAGATCCTGCTGTGAGACACTGTTTCTGCCCATCCGCACGGCTCTGAGCGCCGCCTCGTTTATGATGTTCGCGAGCTCCGCTCCGGACGCGCCGGAGGTCATTCTCGCGATCTTGCCGTAATCCACGCCCGAGTCCATCTTGACGTCCTTGGCGTGAACCTTGAGTATAGCCTCACGTCCGCCGAGGTCAGGCAGCTCAACCGGAACGCGCCTGTCGAAGCGTCCGGGTCTGAGAAGCGCCGGGTCGAGCATCTCCGGACGGTTTGTCGCCGCGAGTATCACGACACCGCTCGACGGGTCAAAGCCGTCCATCTCAGCGAGAAGCTGGTTGAGTGTCTGCTCGCGCTCATCGTTTCCGCCCATGCCGGAAGTGTCGCGCTTCTTGCCTATCGCGTCGATCTCGTCGATGAAAACGATGCACGGAGCCTTCTCGTTCGCCTGCTTGAAGAGGTCGCGGACCTTCGCGGCGCCCATGCCGACAAACATCTCGACGAACTCTGAGCCGGAGATCGAGAAGAACGGCACCTTGGCCTCGCCGGCGACCGCCTTCGCGAGAAGCGTCTTACCTGTGCCGGGAGGACCGACGAGAAGCACGCCCTTCGGGAGCTTCGCGCCTATCTCGGAATACTTCTGCGGATCGTGCAGGAAGTCAACAACCTCCTTGAGCGCGTCCTTAGCCTCGTCCTGTCCGGCAACGTCAGCGAACGTCTTGCCGGTCTGAGCGGTGACATAGACCTTCGCGTCCGCCTTTCCGAAGGACATGAAGTTCCCGCCGCCCGGGAATCCGCCGTCCTTCATCCGCTTCATCATCTGGCGGTTGAGTATCTCGCCGAGAATCATGAAGAACGCTATCGGAAGCACCCAGCTCACGATGAATGAGACAAGCGGATCCTGCTTTGTCGGTATCTCCGCGCTGAAAGTGATGCTGCTGTTGCTCCTGAGCTGTTCGAGCAGTCTCTGTCCGTCGTCCGGCCAGATACCTGTGCTGTAAAGCTTCGACGTGCGGATATCGCTCCCGGTCGCGAAGATTATCTCGCTGTCCTGTGCGTCATAGGCGACCTCCGTCACTTCTCCGTTGTCAATCATGCTGAGGAACTTGTCGTATGATACTTCCTCAACCCTGCGGCTCAGCATCCGCGGGAACAGGAAGATATTCAGAAGCATTATGATCAGCGACGCTATCATGGCGTAGTATATCAGCGGCTTTTTCGTCGGCTTCTGGTTCTGGTCGTTCTTCTCTTCAATCATTGCAGTCATCCCTTTCTGACTTCGAAGGTTCTTTTCACGAATATTATATCACGATATTGTGTTTACCGCAACCTCTATTTTGTGAATGGAGTCTGATTTTTTTCTGAATTTCCGTATTTTGCGAGCTTCAGGAGCGCGAGCGCTGTCAGCTTCGCGTGATCGAAGGCAAGCCCTTCCCCGCTGACTTCCGTTATCGCGTATGTCTCGCCGAAACCGCTGTCGATAATCTCATACGACGCCGAGAAGTTCATCAGGATTTCGTCGCTTGTCAGTGTGAACCTTACGCGTCTGCCCTCAAGCCAGTACTTTATCCCGAACCACTTTGCGTCCCGGGCGTCGTCTCCGGCGTCAGTCACCGGCTTTGACCTGACCACGGCTCCGAAAAGTGAGGTTATCGTCCATCCCCTCGGGTCTCTCCCGGGGTCGCTCGACTCGCAGATAAGCGTCGGTCGGAGTCCGCCAACCCCTGTCTCCTCAAAAAGCTCGCGTGACGCCGCGTGCTCCACAGTCTCGTCGGGATTCACGAATCCGCCCGGGAGCGCCCATTTACCGAGTGACGGATGCCCTCCGCGCTTTATGAGCAGTATCTCACGCGTCAGGTCCGGAGCCTCATATATTATCGCTAGATCCGCCGTACAGGACGGTCTCGGCCAGTTCCCGGGCTTGTACGCCGCGAGGAACTCCTTTTCGGTCAGACCGTTCTTGTCGCGCGGCTCATTCATGCTTTCCATCTGTAATCATCCTTTCTTTTTGTCGCTTTGTCGCCGGTGAGCCATCTGACGGCGTCAGCGCAGCGTTTTTCCGGCTCGCTGAAGTGTCCGCCTGGGTTCAGGCGCATCGTGGTTTCGATCTTCTGTCCCTTCGCGATGATATACGCGGTGCTCGTCATGTCGACAACTTTGGCGAGCCTCTGTGATCTCGTCCTGCTCTCCGCCTCGCCGACCGAGAAGTATATCTCCGGAACGAGAAGACGCGCGCCGGACAGATAGTCGATAAACCCGTCATACCAGAGAGATCCTGAAACACTCGCCACACCGGCAAAGATATCCGTCCTCGTAGCCGCCCAGACCGCGAACAGCCCTGCGAGCGAGTAACCGGCGAGGTATAATTCATACTCCTCCACAGACAAACGCTCAAGCGTCATCGGTATGACATCGCCGGTCAGCGCACGAAGAAACTTCTCCGCGCCATCCCCGAACTCACCGGAGCGCAGTCCCGGCGCCCTCCACGGCGTGAGATCATTGTTCCAGTCAACGCCGTCAAGAGCGGCGATGACTATGTCTTGTCCGACCATTTCGCTTATCCGCTCCGCAGATCCGGCTTTCTCGGGGATGAAGACTATTCTGTTCCCGTGCCCGAAGAGTGTCACATGGTATTCATTTGTATCAAAAGCTTCCATTGCTCCGCCTCCGCGATGATCTTCTTACGGTATATTATACACCGCATTTATTAACTGAGTGTTAACCGCGTTTATAATCGCACGATCTTAGTAGACACACTCTCAGCAAAGACACGGTCATGCTCCACAAATATCATCGACGCGTCGGACGACCGTATCAGCTCCTCGATCTGCATACGTGAAAAGATGTCAATATAATTAAGCGGCTCATCCCAAATATAGACCTGCGCCCTCGTCGAGAGCGACCTCGCGAGAGCCGCCTTCTTTTTCTGACCGGCGCTGTAGGTCTCGAGCGGACGGTCAAAAAGCTCCCGCGAGAAGTCAAGCTTTCTCAATATCGCGTAAAACAGCGGTCTGTCAACGCCATCGGCGAGCGTGTCGAGGTCACCGGACAGCTTGTCCTGCGACTGTCCGACATATGAGATGACGATGCCAGGCGCGGTGTAAATCTCACCGTCATGCCTGAGTCCGGAGCTTTCAGGGTCATTTGTGATGAGCTTTATAACCGTGCTCTTCCCGCACCCGTTAGCCCCCTCAAGACAAATCCTCTCCCCCGGTGAAAGAGTGAACGACACCCCGGAGAAGACCATGTCGTCACCGTAAAACGCGCTCACGTCCCTGAACTCCACAACACGCTTTGAGCGGCAGACAAGCGGGTTCAGGCGCAGGGTCTCGGTCTCCTCGATGTTTTTGAGAAGCGACGACTTTTCGGATATCATGGCGTCGGTGCGCTTTTCGATCGCCTTCGCGCGGCTCATCATCTTCTTTGACTTCGCGCCCTCCCACGCGCGGCGCGTCAGGCTCTTTTCGGTCTTTACCGGGTCGAAGCCTATCTTGCGGCGCTCGGCTCTGTCTGACCACGCCGCTTTTTCGGCGGCTGTCTCGGTCAGGCGTCTTATCTCGCCGCGGAGCTTTTCGTTCTCGGCGCGCTCGAATTCGTCTCGCAGGAGCTTGTTTTCGAACCACACCGAGAAATTCCCGTTTGTCACCGTGATGTCCGCGCGGTTTATCGCCATCGTGTGGTCGGTGCAGCCGTCCAGGAACGCGCGGTCATGGCTCACGAGTATGAATCCGCGCTTCGAGGCGAGATATTTCGCGGCGAGCCGCCTTCCCTCAGTGTCAAGGTGATTCGTCGGCTCGTCGATCAGCATGAATCTCTCCCGCTCGTCCTCGAGGAACATCGCCGCGAGCATCAGCTTCGTGCGCTCACCCATCGAGAGCGTCGAAAATTTTCTGTGTAGCGTATCTTCACCGAGTCCGAGCCTTGTCGTCTCTCGTATCAGCTCCCATTCGTCATGTGAGCCCATCTCGCCCCTTATCGCGTCGACGGCGTCCGCGTCCTCATCGACGGGGTACGGGAAATATCGGAACTCCGCCGACGAGATTATGCTGTTCCCGGCGTCAAGCTCACCCGAGAGCAGCTTCAGAAGTGTCGTCTTCCCCTTCCCGTTGCGTCCGGTCAGACCGAGCCGCCAGTCCGTGTCGAGCCTGAATGAGACGTTGTCGAACACCTTGTCCCCTCCATCATATGCGAAGGTCAGATTCCTTATTTCGATCATTGACATAAAAATATCCCCTCTTTCCCGGAAGAAGGAACGAGGGGCAGAAAATATCCGCAAAGCAAAAAGCGAGGGAATGCCCGAAGCGACCTTCTCCCGTAAAAATCCGCCCGCAACCGGGCGTGCCGACAAAAGGGCAAAACGCCCCTCTCCGCGATTTCTACAGAAAACGATCACTTATTGTACATTCCCGCACCTCCGAAAAATATGCTACTTAGATTCTATCACACCGCGCGCGTTTTGTCAAGGGAACGAACGGTTAAAAATATTCTTTACCGACCGGACAGCCTGACAGACGATATCTCCGTGTATACGGCGCCATTCCGTTTCAGCTCCGAGCGCATGAGCGAGATCATGACCGGACGCAGCTTAAAAGGCACGATTTTCGGCGGTGAAATCAGCCTCACCTTTCTCGCGAGCGTCACGTGCGGAACAAAGTCCCTGTCCTCAGTTCTGAACCCGGAATCGCGAAGACTCCGCGTCAGCTCCCTCACGGTCAGATTCAGCTCATCCGCGCCGTCAACCGACGCGAAATACAGATCACCGAAATGCCCGTAACCGTTCACCCTGAGCGGCGGAACAGGTCTCGCCGCGCGCTTTATGATCCGGTGTAGCTCTTCGGTGCGGCGGCAGTCAATATCGCCGAGAAACGCCAGCGTCATGTGCATATCCCGGTCCGGCACGGCGCGCCCCTCCGCGGCGTTGTCGAGCAGACGCTCACGCGCCGAAACGAGATGTGATACCGAACGCTCATCAAAGCGAAGGGCGATGAACGCGCGTATCAAGCCGTTTTTCATATCGCTCTGAACCCGCGGACAGACAGCTCGCGCCAGAGATCGTCGTATCTCGTGAAAAACTCGTCGGACCTCTTCCCCGAGGGCTTGACGGCTGGTCCGAGATCGTAGTCGAAAACTTTTCCGTCGAAACGATAGCTCAGACCCCTCCTGCCGGACGCCGTCGCCGGGGCGGTCATCGTCATCGAGGACATCTTATCGAATCTGCATCTGACATTGTCGATCACAAGGTGGTGTTCGGTTATCTCGAGTTTTGAGAATATCCGCGAGGTGACGGCCGCGCCGGACACGACCCTCACCGCGATGACAATCATGGCGGCGAACGCGATGACACCCGCGAGCAGAATTGTCACATATCCCGGAATGTATATCTCGTCGCTGACCGCGGTCCTGAGCGCCCCGAGCGCGATATAACCGCCAAGAAAAGCGAGAACAGCGAAGAACAGCGTCCAGAGGACGAACAACGCGTTCGACCGCTCGATACGCTCGCTTATTGACCGCTTCGGATAATAGAACACAATCTTGTGGAAATCCTCTCCGTGGTCATGCTTTGAGGGCACGGGAGCGGCGCCGACTTCCGGAAGCTTCTCGTCGAAGGACGGGACGATTATCTCGGGCATCGAACGGTAGTCCGCGTCGGATATCTTCCCGATTTCCGGGAGCTTGTTGTAATCAGCGGGGATATCCTTTGAAAGGTCGGTAATGGTCGGAGTCGGAGCGGGTTCTGACTTTACAGGTTCCGCCTTTGCCGGTTCGGTCTTCACCGCCTCCGCCTTTGCTTCCGTCGGCTTCGGCGTCACCGGAACTCCGGTCACGACCTGCTTCGGCTTCGGCGCCGCGTTTCCGACGTAGTTCTTCGAGTACGGATTGCGCCTCGAGGCTTCGGCGGCGGTCTCGGCGGCGCGCTTCATGTTCGCGGCGGGCGTGCTGTCCTTTGCGGGCTCCGCCGGGGCTGAGCGGCGGTTCAGAAAATACGCGCTAGACGCCGACTTTATGTACATGGCGGCGTCGGTTATTGTCGCCTTATCGAACGAGGTGCACTTTATCGTCTCGGTCTTCCCGCTCTTCCTGTGCTCGGCGATGAGCGACATACCGTCGGATGATGGTGAAATATAGTAATCAGCGAAAGTATACCTGACCGGCTCCTTGCCGCTCTTCCGGTATATCACGCCGTCGGAATTCACGTCTATCACAACGGTCGAGAGAAACTCCCACACGCCGCAGCCGATCGCCGCGAGCCATACGACGACGCCGAACCCCTCAAATCCTCCCGCGAACACCGAGAAGAACCCGGCGATGAATATACAAACAATCAGACGAATTCCGAAAGAGCGCAGATGCTGTCTCGCGCCGCAGACAAAACTTCTTGTTTTCACTTTGATAACTATACCTTTCGCATTATCTTACAGTTTTGAGGCGGTTTTGAAAGACGGCTTGCCTGTCTTTCAAAATTCACGACACTGTGTCGCGGAAGCTTCAAAACTGATTAGTCTGAAAGTTTATTTTCAGACTAATCTCCCGTTCCGCGCAGTCACGTGATTAGATTATCTTATCATATATAGTATACCACATTTTCGCGGAAAAATCAAGTGGTCATATCGAAAAAGCGGCGCCATGCACCGCTTTTCCGGTAAATTTTTTGTGAAAGCTCAGAGAATCAATCCGCAAAGCGAATCGCATACTCACAGAAGCTCGGAAATACCCTTCCCGAACCGCTTCTCCCACTTCTCGTCAAACCTCGCGAGATCCTGACTCGTTCCGGGATGCGACGCCAGCATAGCGAGAAGGTCAGCCGTCACCGTCACCGCGCCGACCCCGCCGCGGATAACCTTATCCACCTGCTCCGCCGTCCTGAAGCTTGCCGCCAGAACGACAGTCTCCATCTCATGCTCACGCAGCTCCTTCGCGATATCAATAGCGACCGATGCGCCGTCAAGCGAAAGATTATCAATATGCGTAATATAAGGCGCGACATAATAAGCCCCCGCCTTAGCCGCGAGTATCGCCTGCGAAGAAGTATAAATTGCCGTCGCCGTAATGCAGACCCCCTCACGAGAAAGAACCCGCATAGCCTTAAGCCCCTCCGGAGTCGTCGGTATCTTTATAGACAACTTCCCGCCAAGCAGCTCACAAACCTTATGCGCGTCACTCACAATACCGTCAGCCGTAGCCGCCGTAGTCTGCACAAAAAGCGTATACCCGCGGGTCAGCTTTCTCAGACTCACAAGCCCGTCCCTCAGCGAAACTCCCTCAGGCAAATCCCTCGAAAGTATCCCCGGATTCGTCGTCACTCCGTCAAGCGGATAATAATCAAGCGCGGTGCGGATTACAGCCTCATCCGCGCAATCAAGAAAATATTCCATCATTTTTTCCTTTCAGATAACTCATTGTTTCGCAGGGAGGGGAAAACCACCTTTTCAAAGGGGGTTTTCCCCTCCCTGCACCCTCCCTTTTCCACCAAACTTCATAAAGGGCACAGGATGAAGACACTTCCTGTATTATAACATATTTGTGAAGGGGTTGTCAATCAGAGATATGCGCAAACTTTCTCGTGTTTCACGGGATTTTTTTGCCGCGCGTCAGTTAACAAGTGTCAAAAGGGCCGAAAACCGATATAATGCGTAATGTGCCGTGTAAATATACGGTGTACAAAAAACTTCGGAGGTAAACAATATGGACAACGAACAGAATATCGGCTATCTCATAGTGAACGTCTCAACCGCGCGCGGCGCGATACCTCTTTCCGGCGCGTCCGTCACGGTATTCGACAACTCCGCGGAGGGCAACCCGCTCGTCACGGTGGTCTCGACCGATACGAGCGGCAAGACGACGAGAATAGCCCTCCCGACCCCTGACAGATCCGAAAGCAAGTCGCCGGGCACAAAAAAGCCTTTCGCCACCTACATGGTCCAGGTGAGCCACGAGGGCTACTACACGGTGACAAACAACGGCGTCCCGGTCTTCGAGGGCGTGACCTCGATCCAGCCGGTCGAAATGATCCCGCTCGCCGACAAGGACTCCGAAAACGTCTACCCGCGCGGCAGCCTCGAGATAGACGAGAACGAGCCGCAGAACTTGTGACTGTATAAAGCTTTAGAAAAGGAGGGGGCGCGGGGGAGTAAAAACCATTCACTAAAAGTTTTTTATCCCCCGCATATAAGGATATGCCAACAGTCCCATACATCCCCGAGATGATAACGGTGCATCTCGGACCGCCGGATTCGGCGGCGCAGAATGTCACGGTGCCGTTTCAGGATTACATAAAGAACGTCGCGTCGAGCGAGATATACCCGACGTGGCCGGAGAACGCGCTTCGGGCGAATATTTACGCGCAGATATCCTTTGCGCTGAATCGTATCTACACGGAGTATTACAGGAGCCGCGGGTATGATTTTGACATAACGAATTCGACGGCGATTGATCAGTCGTTCGTGAACGGGCGGGAGATATTCGAGAATATCGGGTATATTGTCGATGAAATCTATACGGATTATATCCGGAGACAGGGGTCTGTGGAGCCGCTTTTCGCGCAGTACTGCAACGGTACGACGGTAACCTGCGCGGGGCTTTCACAGTGGGGAACGGTCGACCTCGCGGAGCGGGGGATGACGCCTTATGAGATACTGACGTACTATTACGGCGACGATATCGACATAAACCGCGATACTCCGATAAGACCGGTGACCGGCACCGGTCCGCTGAGGCCGCTGAAGCCCGGTGATTCCGGGGTCGACATCCGCGCCGTGCAGCTGAGGCTCAACAGGATATCCGAGAATTATCCCTCGATACCGAAGATATATCCGGTGAACGGGATATACACATATGAGATGCGGAATTCGGTGCTTGAGTTTCAGAGAATATTCGACCTTGTGATGGACGGCGTCATCGGAAACGCCACATGGTATAAGATCCAGCAGATATACAATGGTGTCAAGCGGCTGAACGAGCTGAACTCCGAGGGACTGACGCTGTCGGATATATCAAGCCAGTATCCGGAGGAACTCTACGAAGGACTCAGGGGAAATTACGTGCGGGTCGTGCAGTATTATCTCGCGGTGATCGGCGAAAACATCGATACCGTGCCGCAGATCTCTGTCGATGGCGTGTTCGGCCCATTGACGGCTGAGGCGGTGCGCGCGTTTCAGTCGGCGTACGGTATACCTGTGACTGGAGTCGTTGACGCCCGGACATGGAATACGGCATACAACGTCTATCGCGGGATCGTTGAGTCGACTCCGCAGTATTACACCGGAGTTCCCGCGGCACCGTATCCGGGGTTCATACTGTCCTTCGGCATGCAGGGTAACGAGATCAGGCTGCTTCAGGAGTACCTCAGCAAGCTCTCTGAGATCTATGACGAGATACCGCCGATAAATGTCGACGGCGTTTTCGGGACAGCCACGAGAGACGCGGTGATTGAGGCTCAGCGGCTGTTCGGCAGACCTGTCACCGGGCTTGTGGACGTTTTCACGTGGGATGAGATAGTGAACGCGTACCGTGACGTCGTGAGCGGTGAGAACGCCGCCGAGGGACAGTTCGGCGGGACGACGCTGAGATGAATGAGCCGCCTGTCAGAAAACGGCGGGCGGCATCGTGAAGGAAAGGATGATTCAATATGGCAGGCAGGAGCGACAGCGAGCGGACATTCGAGGCGCAGAGATATCTCCGCGCTCTGCATTTCGACGCCGCGGCACCGGAGATACCGCTCATCAATCCAGATGGAATATACGGCGCCGAGACGAGGGACGCGGTAAGGGAGTTCCAGCGCACGCACGGTCTTCCGGTGACGGGCGAGATAGACTATCAGACATGGACGGCTCTTTACGCGGCTTTTCTCGAGTCGCGCGAGAGAACGACGCGCCCTTCCCCGGTGTTCCATTTTCCGGAAGAGCCCGGTTACGAGACGACACCGGGCGAGAACTCGGATATCGTCGCGATAATACAGTTCATCCTGCGCACCCTCGCGCATGAGTACGACGACATAACAGGCTCTCCACCGAGCGGCGTTTACGACGAGGGGACAATGAAGGATGTGAGATGCTTTCAGAATACTCACGGCATTCCGGATACCGGAAGAGTAGACAGGAACACATGGAACAGTCTCGCCGCGGCGTTCAACCGGATGGGTATGCTCCGCGGATAGAGCGTTGAAAAACGGTCGGCACAATGTCAGGCGGCGACCGTTTTTCGCTGCTTATTTTTCGTATCTGATGAACGCGTATCCGCGCTTTTTTCCGAATCTCACGGTTATCTTTCCGTCAGCTATATCTCCGTGATCAATCTCCGTGTTCGACGCGAGGAGGACGGCGCGAAGATCTCCGGCGGCATCAACTGCGAATGTGATGCTGTCCCTGTCGCGGGTCTCACGG
>URCP01000006.1 GCA_900546315.1 uncultured Eubacteriales bacterium | reverse complement strand
GACTGCTTTTCCGGCGCGATGACCGCCGCCAGAATCCTCTTGATCTTCTGCGGGTCCTTAAGCGTCTCGGGATAAAAGCCGAGGCGGCCGCAGATACGTATACAGTGCGTATCGGTCACGACAGCGGGCTTATGAAAGACGTCCCCAAGCAGAAGATTCGCGATCTTTCTCCCGACGCCCGGAAACCTGAGCAGGGAATCCATATCGTCCGGAAGAACCCCGCCGTACTCATCGACGAGCATACGGCTCGCGTCCCTCAGATTCTTAGCCTTCGTCCTGAAAAGTCCGCACGGCTTCACTATCTTCTCGAGCTCCGAAAGATCACAGTCCGCCATCGACTCAGGCGTCGGGAACCGGGCGAACAGCTCGCGGCACACGATATTGACCCGCGCGTCCGTACACTGCGCCGAGAGCCGCCCCATCACGAGCAGCCTCCACGGGTCCCCCTCCGCCTCAAGCGCGCAGACAGCGTCCGGGTACACTTTCTCGAGCCGCGTGACTATTTCCGCGGCGGTTTCCTTATCCATTTTCCGTTCCCTCCGGTTTCTCTCTTTGCTGATATTATAACATACGCGGAGCGCTTTGTCAATCACGGGACGTTATTTTTAGGCGGCATTTTTTCGGAAAGATCATCATAAAAAGCGCCTCCCGCCGGACTCGCGCCGACGGGAGGCTTTGTATTCAGTTGTCTGTTCAATTGTAAACACGCGGTTCCCGCGGAAATATCATTTTACGGCAGCGCTGAATAAATCGGGTTTTCGCAGAAAAAAGGCTTGGATTTATGGGCTTTTTTCTGCGAAAACAACCTTAAATCAGTGTTTCCTTAGATCTCCTCCTCATAGTTGCTGACTCTCACGAGCAGGGCGGTCATGTCGTCGCACCTCTTGTTGTTCAGCGCGGCGTTGTCGACTATCTTCTCCGCCATTATATCAAGATTATCCTCCCATTCGTAGGTTATAAGATTCGCGAGCCAAACGCCGTCCTCAAGGCTCTGCGCCACTCCGTCACTGAGCAGGATTATCACATCCCCCGCCTCGAGCTCAAACTTTATCTGCTCCGCGTCGAGCGCGGGCATTATTCCGATGGGCACGGTTTTTGACTGAAGCTTATAGAGACTTCCTTTCCTCAGCACATATGACGGCGCGGCGCCGCTCTTCACGAACGCGGCATGACCTGTCATCAGGTCTATCTCGGCGAGGTCGACCGTCGCCGAGCACTCCTCACGACGGCTCCGCATGAAGCCGTTCAGCATCTCGAGGGTTATCGCCTTTCCGTTTCCGCCGGTGAGGAGCTGTTCGCAGAACACCCCGCACAGCTTCGACGTCACCGCCGCCTCCCTTCCGCTCCCCATCCCGTCGGATATCAGGGCGTAGAAGTAATCCTCCTTCGTCTCGAAGCAGGTCGCCGTGTCTCCGTTCGCGCTCTCGCTCTCCTTCACGTTTGACGCGCGTGCGTATTCGGCGCTGTAGCGCCTGCGGGAGGACATCGACACCTCGACCGTGTTCTCATTTATGCTGAATTTCGGTTTCGTCAGATATGTATGCAGCGTATTTTCGGCGGCGCGTCTCAGATCATCCGCGCCGTAGCGCATTCCGGCGAGCTCTATCCCGGTCATTACCACCTGCTTTCTTCTTGATCCCCAGCAGAGCGCGCCCGCCCCCGACATATCCATATATCTGAGGGCGCGTCTCAGCTTCGCGGTCATCTCCGCGTCTATCTCGTATTCCTTGTCATTCTCCGAAATCGATTCGGCAAGCAGCTTCGACAACGATTCATAATCGAGCGCAAAAGCCTCCGTCTTGTCGCTTCTGATCAGCCTTTCGACAAGCTCCCCGCATTCCGTGTTCATCTCGGAAAGGATTTTCCCGATATTGTAACAGCGGTCGCGCAGGTACTGCGGAACGTCGTCCGGCTCGACGCGTCCCTTCGTGTACAGCCCGGTTGTGAGTTTGCTCTGCGCGTCGAGAGTGGACGTGCACTCCCTCTCGAGGCAGAGCGACGCGAGCGAACATCTTGAGCAGTATTTATCGAAAGAGTTGTCGCATATCTGCTTGAGGTCGATAATTCCGGGCCTTCTCAGACGGTCGGAAAGGGTATATATCACGTCGGACAGCCGCCCGAGCGCCTCCGAAAGGGAATTCATACGCATCATCGTGTCCTTTTGTCTTTTCTCATTGATCAGAGCCATGTCGTTCCCGGCGTCCGGATCCGGCTGAGCGAACGCCGGCAGCTTCGGCAGAAGACCGTAATGCGCGAGCGGCAGATATACAGCGACCGCGCCGAGCGTGTCCGGAAGCACCGTCTTCAGCGTATCGAAACCGCCCGACCCGGTACCGAGAACGAGCGACACAATACACACCGCAGCCGCCGAGACCGCGTTCGAGAACCGCGAGAACATCCCCGCCGCGAGCCCCGCTCCAGCCGCTATACACGGCGCGAAAAGCAGCTCCGTGTCAAGATTCATGAGCCCGGAGACATCGACAGAGCAGGCTATCCCCCCGATGAGCCCGGCGGCGCAACCGCGTCTCGCCGCCTCGCCGGCCGGGCGGAGCGCGCTTCTCTTCGCCGCGCTCCGGCAGCTGCCGGTCCCCGCCCACAGCGCCGCGAAAACCGCCGCGGCGAACGCGGGCGAAAACCCGAGAACATGATATCCGCGGAGCGAATAGACGACCGCGAACAGCATCGACGCCGCGCCGATCTCCCGGTATCCCGCGAATCTCTCGTCACCAGTGAAGAGCGCCGAGAACCCGAGCGTAAACGCCGGAACCATGAAAAATCCGGTCAGAAGTCCGAACAGGTCATAATACAGAAATCCGCCGGATATCAGCTTATATATCCCGAAGAGGAACGCCGCGAAGCACCCGACGGCGCACCTCAGCACCACGCTCTCGGAAAACATTGTCTTCCCGCTCCCGGCTGAGAAAAGCCGTCCCGCCCTCTCGGACAGTTTTATATGTATCTTCTTTCCGCCGCTGTCGGGAGCGGACTCTGACGTTCCGCTCCGGGCTGTCCCGGCGCGGCTTCGCGCCTTTCCGGCTTCGGTGGGTTTCGCTGTGTCCTGATGTCTGAGCGTTCCCGCCGTCATGTCTCCGGAGAGCCTGCAAAGCGCCGTTCTCATAAGCAGCGCCGCCGTATAGACAACCGCCATCGGAACCGCGTACCCGTGATTGAACAGTGCCGACGCTATCAGCCCCGCGAACACCGCCCCGACGCATCTGTCGACCGCCGCCAGCAGCGCCATTCCGAACGGGTAGCAGCCGAACGCCGCCCCCGCCATTCCGAAGAGCCATCCCGCCGCCGCCATCAGTGTGCCGCGGACTATCCGCGCCCGGTCTATCTTCAGACCGCCGCCCTCCGCCGTCACGTATTTTCCGATCAGCCTTCCCGCCAGTTTTTCAAATGCCATTATTTTACCGACTTCCTTTCTTTTGCGGAATAACCCCGTCCGGAGCCTGTCCGCTATTCATGCTGTGCGAATATTATACCACCTTTCCTGAAAAAGGTCTGTCGAAGCGTGTATGCACTTTCGGCTCGCCGACCCGCGGGAAATCGGCGGAGAACGCTATTGCCCTGTGACGCGCGGCGTCTTTTGCGCGGTTTTGGCGAAAGATGGGGGCGCAAAACCGTGTCGTAAGCATTAAATTTCATGTTCTGCTTTTTTCTGTTATTTCAGACTGTTTTCTCCTTAACGCTTTATTTATTTTTACTCCATTGTATTATACATGATCAATATGCTATAATATTATTTGCAGCAAATAACTCGCCGCAACGCGGCGATTCATATACAAAGGAGAGAATATGTACAGGATAGTTCACAAAAAACCGCTCAACCCGACGGTCACGCTCATGGACATAGAAGCCCCGCTCGTCGCGGCTAAGGCAAAGCCCGGTCAGTTCATCATACTCAGGGTCGACGATGACGGCGAACGCATACCGCTCACAGTCGCCGGGACCGACAAGACCGCGGGCACCGTCCGCATCATCTTCCAGATCGTCGGCTCCACCACCGAAAAGCTGAACCACAAGAACGAGGGCGAGTCGATTCACGATTTCGTCGGTCCGCTCGGCACTCCGACAAAGCTCGACGGTCTCAAAAAGGTCTGCATCGTCGGAGGCGGCGTCGGCTGCGCCATCGCTCTTCCGATCGCCGAGGCGCTTCACGAGATGGGCGCCGAGGTCACGTCGGTCATAGGCTTCCGCTCGAAGGACCTTCTCATACTCGAGGACGAGTTCAAGGCGGCGTCGAACAAGCTCATCGTCATGACCGACGACGGCAGCTACGGCAGACACGGAAACGTCTGCGTGCCGCTCGAGGAGATGTTCGCCGCCGGCGAGAAGTTCGACAAAGTCATTACCATCGGTCCGCTGATCATGATGAAATTCGTCGTCGCCGCCGTCAGACCGACCGGAATCCCCTGCGACGTCTCGATGAACCCGATAATGATCGACGGCACCGGAATGTGCGGCGGATGCCGTCTCATCGTCGGCGGGCAGACCAAGTTCGCCTGCGTCGACGGTCCGGACTTCGACGGCTACGAGGTCGATTTCGACTCCGCCATGGAGCGCGGCACCATGTACCGCGATTTCGAGCGCCACAAGCACGAGGAGACCTGCAACCTCTTCAAAAAAGCAGAGAACTGAAAAGCAGGATAACAGCTTATACGAAAGGTACGGTCACAGAAAATGCCGAATATGTCACAGAAAAAGAACCCAATGCCTGTACAGGATCCCGCCGTCAGAGCGCACAACTTCCATGAGGTCGCGGAAGGCTATTCCGAAGCGACTGCTCTTGATGAGGCAATGCGCTGCCTGAACTGCAAGCATATGCCGTGCGTCACCGGATGTCCTGTCAATATCCATATCCCCGAATTCATTGAAAAAATCCGCGAGGGCGACTTCGAGGGCGCTTATCAGGTCATAAGCCTGACCTCGTCCCTCCCCGCCGTCTGCGGCCGCGTCTGCCCGCAGGAGACACAGTGCGAGTCCAAGTGCGTCAGGGGCATCAAGGGCGAGCCGGTCGGTATCGGTCGTCTCGAGCGCTTCGTCGCCGACTGGCACAACGCCCACTCGGATGATGTCCCCGTCTGCGCTCCGTCGAACGGTCACAAGGTCGCCGTCGTCGGCTCCGGTCCTTCCGGTCTGACCTGCGCGGGCGACCTCGCGAAGAAAGGTTACAAGGTCACGATCTTCGAGGCGCTTCACACCGCCGGCGGCGTTCTCGTCTACGGTATTCCGGAGTTCAGACTCCCGAAGACCATCGTCGCGAAGGAAGTCGACAACCTGAAGGCTATGGGCGTTGACGTCGAGTGCAACATCGTCATCGGCAAGACACTCACCGTCGACGAGCTGTTCGGGCGCGGCTATGAAGCCGTATTCATCGGCTCCGGCGCCGGACTGCCGAACTTCATGAACATCCCCGGCGAGAGTCTCAAGGGAGTTTACTCCGCGAACGAGTTCCTGACGAGAAGCAACCTCATGAAGGCATACCTCGACGATCCGGACACCCCGATCTCGAAGGGCGGCAAGGTAGCGGTCGTCGGAGGCGGAAACGTCGCCATGGACGCCGCGAGAACGGCTCTCAGGCTCGGAGCGGAGAAGGTATACATCATATACCGCCGCTCTATGGAAGAGCTCCCGGCGCGCCGTGAGGAGGTCGAGCACGCGGAAGAAGAGGGAATCGAGTTCCGTCTCCTCAACAACCCCGTCGAAATCCTCGGCTATCACAACCCGGACGACCGCCGCGACCCGAAGAACGGCTGCGTCACCGGTATCAAATGTATAAAGATGGAGCTCGGCGAGCCGGATGAGCGCGGACGCCGCAGACCTGTGCCGATCGAGGGCAGCGAGTTCACGCTCGACGTCGACACCGTCATCATGGCGATAGGAACCTCTCCGAACCCGCTGATCAAGACCACAACCGAAGGTCTCGACGTCAACAAGCGCGGCGGCATAATCGTCGAAGAGGGCACCGGAGCCACCACCCGCGAGGGAGTCTACGCCGGAGGCGACGCCGTCACCGGCGCCGCGACCGTCATTTCCGCGATGGGCGCCGGAAAGATAGCCGCAAAGGCAATCGACGAGTATATACAGAGCAAATAAACACGCAGAATAACAAGCATCCCGGAGATTACAGTGTCTCCGGGATGCCTTTTTATAGTCAAAAAAACCGTGCGGATTTCGTGTCTCAGACACTTATCCTCACGGTTTGAATTCTGTTTCAGACAGTCTGCCGCCTGAGAGAGTGACCGCGTATGGGCACACTTCTCCCGTCAGGTGTCGTCTGTCGTTTTATGCTTTACGGTTGTAGTCAGACTTCGGGTTGACGATCTCTCTCCAGTCGAGTCCACCCGACTCAAGCGCCGTCACGAGTACCTCAGCCGTCGCGATGTTCGTCGCGAAAGGAATGTTGTACACGTCGCACATACGGAGAAGGTTGTACTCCTCCTCATCGAACACGATATCCTTCGACGTGTCGCGGAAGTAGATCAGAAGGTCTATCTCGTTGTACGCCACGCGCGAGGTTATCTGCTGCGCTCCTCCGTGCGCTCCGGAAAGCAGGCGCTCTATCTTGAGTCCCGTCGCCACCGAGATGTACTTGCCGGTGATGCCGGTAGCACAGAGGTTGTGCTTGCAAAGGATGCCGCAGTAGGCGATGCAGAACTGCGTCATCAGCTCCTTTTTCTTGTCGTCCGCGATGATTGCGATTTCCATTGTATTTCAATCCTTTCGTTTAATTCTCAGTGTCTTATTGATCTATAGACTTATTTTCTTTCAGCTTATCTTCATATCCCGCCGAGCAGCTTCTTTATCCGGCGTCTGACCCCGTATCCGCGGAATCCCGAAAACAACGGCACATACCGTCCGGACAGCCGCGCCGCGATATTGTCGAACGCCGCCGCCGCATTCCCGAGCTTCGGATCAAAGGCGCAGAGCTCGCCCGCCTCACAGGTCAGCATCAGCCGCCTGTCATACGGGACTATCCCTCCGAGCTGTATGCTCGTGCGGTCTATTATCTCGTTTATTCCCGGTCTTGTCCCATGTATCGCCGCGTCGACGTCAAACTCGTTTATGAGAAGCCGCAGTTCCGGCACCCTGTACCCCGAAAGATACTCCGCCGTTCTGTCCGCCGCTCGTATACTCACCGGCTGATGCGACGCCACAATGACCGCCCCGCGCGCCATCCCGGTAAGCAGCACCGACTTCGGAACCAGAGTTCCCGGCGTGTCGACGATGATATACTCAAATCCATCCGCCGACGCCGCGCCGAACACCGCCGCGATCATCTCCGGAGTGAGCGTGTCGCCGCTGCTGTACGGAGCCGCGAGAAGATACAGGTTCCCGCACCTCTCGTCGCGTATAAGCGCCTTCGAGAGCGGAGCCCTACCCGTCGCCGCGTCATAGAGATCATACACGACGTCATTCTCGACCCCGAGCATCAGATCAAGACAGCGCATATCAAAGTCGCAGTCGCAGAGAAGCGTCTTCTTTCCCCGCAGCGCGAACGCAGCCGCGAGATTGGCGGCACAGGTCGATTTCCCGACCCCGCCCTTGCACGATGTGACCAGTATGATCCTCGCCGCCGTATACGTGCCGGGCATCAATGACATATCAGTCATTGAAATATCGTTCTGAGCCATGATCCCCGTCCCGGTTCTGTTTCAGGTTATTCTGTCCGTCAACAGCGATTTGTCACAATAAAACAAATCGTTTTGATGTATTGTGGCGAATTAGTTTAACATCACAGTTTTACTAATCCCACAAATATATGATATCACAAATTTGTGTCTATTGTCAATAGTATTGGCGAAAATTTTCATTCAAAACACATTTTTTTACATTTGCGATATTTTCACGGGCGACGTTTGGACAATATGACGAAAATTGTGCTTAATAAATGTTAACCACACACACGAATTGGTTGATTTAACATTTTTCATCACATTTTTGCCCCGTCACGCAAGCGCACCATGTATGCGCATAACGCGCTCATCCGCAATGACATCCTCCGCGCCGAAATCCGGCGTGTATCCCGCACAGTAAATTATATCACATTCCGGTCGGTTTGTAAAGCCAAACACGTAAAAATTCATAATATTTTGACACATTCGTGCAAACTCCGTCAATTGTCGGTCTCAGATTTCCAACGGCTTCCCGGACAGCTCCTTTTCCGGCGGAACGGCTTATATTTTTAACAAAATCACTATTGTATTCTGTCAGAAAATACTGTATAATAATATTAATTATTTTATTTCAACAGGAGACACGAATATGATACTTGAAAACATAGAATTCATCCGTTCACAGGACCCGGAGATCGGCGACGCCGTCGCGAAGGAATACGCCCGTCAGCAGCGTGGTCTTGAACTCATCGCGTCAGAGAACGTCATCTCCCCCGCGGTCATGGCGACAATGGGCACGGTGCTTGCCAACAAGTACGCCGAAGGCTACCCCGGAAAACGCTACTACGGCGGCTGCGAATGCGTCGATATCGCCGAGAACATCGCCATCGAGCGCGCCAAGAAGCTATTCGGTGCCGAGCACGCGAACGTTCAGCCGCACTCCGGCGCTCAGGCTAACACCGCGGTATATCTCGCGCTCCTGAAGCCCGGCGACACCGTCCTCGGCATGAACCTCGCGCATGGAGGACACCTCACTCACGGCAGCCCGGTCAATATCTCCGGTATGCTCTACAACTTCATCCCATATGGTGTCGACGACAACACGTCCATGATCGACTACGACAAGATTGAAGCCCTCGCGAAAGAGCACAAGCCGAAGCTCATCGTCGCCGGAGCGTCCGCTTATCCGCGCATCATCGACTTTGAGAGACTCGGCACGATCGCGAAGAGCGTCGGCGCTTACCTGATGGTCGACATGGCGCACATCGCCGGACTCGTCGCAGCGGGACTCCATCCGAACCCCGTTCCGTACGCGGACGTCGTCACAACGACCACCCACAAGACCCTCCGCGGTCCGCGCGGCGGTATGATCCTCTGCCGCGAAGAGCTCGCGAAGGCTATCAACAAGGCAGTCTTCCCTGGCACGCAGGGCGGTCCGCTCATGCACATCATCGCCGCTAAGGCAGTATGCTTTGAGGAAGCACTGAAACCGGAATTCAAGACCTATCAGGAACAGATAGTCAAAAACGCAAAGGTCCTTGCCGACTCGCTTATGGCAGAGGGCTTCAACCTCCTCTCCGGCGGAACCGACAACCACCTGATGCTCCTAGACCTGCGCTCGATGCACATCACCGGCAAGCAGCTTGAGAAGCAGCTCGACGAGGTCTATATCACCGTCAACAAGAACGCCATCCCGAACGATCCGGAATCCCCGTTCGTCACGAGCGGCGTCCGCATCGGCACACCCGCCGTCACCTCGCGCGGTCTTGTCGAGGACGACATGAAGAAGCTCGCTCACCTCATAAAGCTCGCGGCGACCGACTTCGAGAACAGCGCGGACTATATCCGTTCCGAAGTCACCGCTATCTGCAAGAAGTACCCGCTTTACGAGGGTTGATAGAATTTCAGACAATTTTCCCATTTAAGGGACATATTGGCAGCGTAAACATACCGCGCGATCCGGCGGAGGAGCCATGATACAGAATCTCGATCTATATCCGGTCTTCATGCAGACCGCGAAGAGCCGCAGCATCTCGCGCGCCGCGAAGGAAATGCACATCTCGCAGCCGGCGGTCAGCCTCGCTATCGGCAAGCTCGAGGACGCGCTCGGCGTCAAGCTGTTCTTCCGCTCAAACCGCGGTATCAGCCTGACAAATGAGGGAAGCATACTGCTCGAGCATCTCTCGAGCGCTTTCTCGCTGATCGAGGCGGGGGAAGAGAAACTGCGCGACATCGCGGGGCTGCGGAGCGGAACCCTGCGCATCGGCGCGAGCGACATGACTCTGCGGTTCTTCCTGCTCGACTATCTTGAGCGGTTCCGCGATCTCTATCCCGGCGTCAGACTTACCATCACGAACGCTCCGACGCCGTCGACGCTTGAAGCGCTGCGCGGCGGGCTCATCGACTTCGGTGTCGTCAGCGAGCCTGTCGACACGAGCGACGAAGCGATCGAGTTCATACCCGTGAAGACAATACAGGACATCTTCGTGCGGTCGGAAAAATACCCGGTCGCGGAAAAGAAGCTCGACCCGGTGCTGCTCAGAAAATACCCGCTCATACTGCTCGAGAAGGAAACTTCGACGAGACGGTATATAGACAGCTTCTTCGGTGAGGGTACACTCAGTCCGTCGATCGAGCTCGCGACGAGCGATCTTCTCATCGAGTTCGCGAGACGCGGGATCGGGATTACCTGCGTTGTCGAGGACTTTGCGAAAGATGACCTCGCATCCGGCAGACTCTGCCGCGTCGAGCTTCGTCATGAGCTCCCGCCGCGGAGATTCATGCTCGCTCATCTTAAAAATCTGCCGCTTCCGGCGGCGGCGTCCCACATCATACGTGAGATACTGTCCGACCTTGGCGGAGAAAGCAATGATCAAAAAAATGAGACTTAATACCGCGGAAATACTCTGCGTCGGCACCGAGCTTCTTCTCGGCGACATCGTCAACACCGACGCGGCGTTCATCTCGAGACGCCTCGCCGCTCTCGGGATAAATCAATACTCGCAATCGGTCGTCGGGGACAATCCTGAACGGCTGAAAAGCGCTCTTTCGCTCGCGATATCGCGAAGCGACCTCGTCATCCTGACCGGCGGTCTCGGTCCGACATACGACGATCTCACAAAGGAGACCGCCGCAGAGCTAATGAGCAGAAAGCTCTTCATGCACGAGGAGAGTCTCGAGAGACTGCGCGCGCGCATCGAGCGTGCCGGTCACGAGATGACCGAAAACAACAAGAAACAGGCGCTGATACCCGAAGGTTCGGTCGTATTCAGAAACGATTACGGCACGGCGCCCGGTATGGCGATTGAAGACCTCGAAAAAGGGAAGATCGTCATCCTCCTCCCGGGTCCCCCGCGCGAGTGCGAGCCGATGTTCGTCGAGCAGGCGGAGCCTTATCTTAAAAAGTTCTCGGATCACGAGCTCGTCTCAAAATGCCTGAACATATTCGGCATGGGTGAGTCGAAGGTCGAGTCGATACTTCACGACATGATGACCGGCTGGACAAACCCCACGGTCGCGCCGTACGCGAAAGACGGAGAAGTGCTTCTGCGCGTCACCGCCGCCGGAAAGAACGACGCAGAATGCGCCGCTCTCTGCGACAAAGCAATCGCGGAGATCATGAAAACACCTGTCGGCGAATACGTCTACGGTGTCGGCATCGGGTCGCTCGAGGCGGCGCTCGTAAAGGTTCTCACCGAAAAACGGCTCCATGTCGCCTCTGCCGAGTCCTGCACGGGCGGGCTGATATCCCAGCGCGTCACAGCTATCAGCGGGGCGAGCGCCGTTCTCGACGGAAGCATCGTCACCTACGCGAACGATATCAAGGAGCGCTTCTGCAATGTTTCACGTGAAACACTCAAATCGCACGGAGCCGTTTCGTATGAGACGGCCATCGAGATGGCGCGCGGTGTCCGGAAGCTCATGGGCGCGGATATCGGCGTATCCGCCACGGGAATCGCCGGACCTACAGGCGGCACACCCGAAAAACCCGTCGGAACAGTATTCGTCGGGGTCAGCTCCGACTGGTACGAGGACGTCAGGGAACTGCACGTCGGCGGCGGACACGCGGACCGCGCGTATGTGCGCTGGGTCTCCGCCAGTAACGCGCTCGACATGGCGCGTATCACCGCTATGAAACACGAATAACAGATCACATTACGGTAAAATATAAAAATCAAAGGAGTTCAATCATGAACGCACAACAGACTATCACCGCTATCGAAAACGGCAAATTCAACGAAATCTTCACTACCCTCTACGGCGAGGAGAACATCCCCGCGCAGAAAGTACGCTACACCAACACCGTGAACGAGTTCGCAAAGCTCTTCGGCGCCGACCGCGAGATATCCCTTTTCTCGGTCGCTGGCAGAAGCGAGATCTCCGGCAACCACACAGACCACAACTACGGCAAGGTGCTCGCAGCTTCCATCAACCTCGACATCATCGCCGCAGCTTCTCCGCGCGGCGATATGCACATCAACATCAAGTCCGAAGGCTTCCCGATCGACGAGGTCGACATCACCGATCCGACCGTCGACGAGAACCTCTACTACACCTCGAAGTCGATAATATCCGGTATGTGCAGCGGATTCCTCAAGTACGGCCACAAGGTCGGCGGCTATGACGCTTACACCACCTCCAACGTCTTCAAGGGCTCCGGACTCTCTTCCTCCGCCGCTTTCGAGGACATGGTCGGTCTCATACTCAACGGCTTCTACAACGACGGCAAGGTCGAGAACGCCGAGATCGCGAAGATCGCGCAGTACTCCGAGAACGTCTTCTTCGGCAAGCCCTCCGGTCTGATGGATCAGACCGCGTGCGCTGTCGGCGGATTCGTCGCGATTGACTTCAAGAACCCGAAGGAACCTGTCATTGAAAAGCTCCCGTTCGACCTCACCGCGGCAGGCTACAGCCTCTGCATCGTCAACACCGGCGGCAACCACGCCGACCTCAATGAAGACTACGCGTCGGTTCCGGCAGAGATGAAGAAGGTAGCGTCCTATTTCGGCAAGAGCGTGCTAAGAGAAGTCACCATCGACGAGATAATGGCGAACATTCCGAAGCTCCGCGAGTTCGCGGGAGACAGAGCCATCATGCGCGCTATCCACTTCGAGAACGAAAACGAGCGCGTGACCGCTCAGACCGAGGCACTCAGAAAGGGCGATCTCGACGAGTTCTTCAAGGGAGTTCTCGCATCCGGCGACTCGAGCTTCAAGTACCTCCAGAACGTCTACACCGTAAAGAACGTCTCCGAGCAGGGACTTTCGCTCGCTCTCTGCGTCACCGAAAACGTCCTGAAGGGTAAGAAAGCGGCATGGAGAGTACACGGCGGCGGATTCGCGGGCACCATCCAGGCGTTTGTCAGGAACGAGGACGTCCCGATGTTCAAGAAGGCTCTCGACGGAGCGTTCGGCGAGGGCGCGGTCACGATCCTCAAGGTCCGCCCCTACGGCGCAATCCGCATCGACTGATCATCAATGCCGAAAAAAAAGAAGGACAGGAAAAAGAGCGGTCTCGTCTATGACCCGGACGCGAAAAAACGTCTGAAGCAGCAGCTCCGCGCCTTCAACTGGAGGCGCTTCGGTCTGTTGATCCTCTCGACCCTCGCGGCATTCGCGGTTCTCGAGGCGGGAATAACGCTTGAGGCAAAAGCGAAGATGTCGTTCAGCGTCGTGACAATCATTTATTACGTCATTGTCACGGCGCTGGCTGCTGCCGTCGTCATACTGAACCACGGGTTCTCAAAAAAACCGTTCACGCGCGACATGATCCGCGAGGACGTGCCGGAGGACGAGGCGGAACGCATACTCGATAAGCTCAACCGACGCAAGGGTATCGCGAAAAAGCTCATGCCGGTGCTTATTCCGTTCATCTTCGCGATACTGCTCGACTTCATGTATCTCTTTTACGGGGATATTCTGAAGAAGATATTCGGTTTTCTTGTCTCATAAAAATAATGTCAGAACAACATATAAAGGTCTTCACGCTCGCGTCGAGCTCCAAGGGGAACGCCGTCTACATAAGGTACGGCTCCGACGAGATACTCATCGACGCGGGCATCTCAGCAAAAAGGCTCGAGTGCGCGCTTATGTCGCTCGGCTCGTCGCTTAAGAACATTCAGGCGATATTTGTGACGCACGAGCACTCGGATCACATATCCGGGCTCGCGACAGTCTCAAAAAAGTACGGCATTCCGGTGCATCTCACCGAAAAGTCCGGACATGCAATGCTGAATCAAGCGAAATACGCGCCGGTCGCGGAGTGCGCCGTGCTGCATACGCCGGTTTATTCCGAGACTGTCGGTTCGCTTGAGGTACGCAGCTTCCCGACGCCGCACGACAGCGTTTGCAGTGTCGGATTCACGGTCATGGCAGGGAACGATACTTTCGCCCTCGCCACCGACCTCGGGCACATATCGCCGGACGTCGAAGCGGCTCTCACCGGCGCGGAAAATGTCATACTCGAGTCGAACCATGACGAGAATATGCTTCTCTGCGGCTCTTATCCATATGACGTCAAACTGCGTATTCTGTCCGACTTCGGGCACCTGTCGAACGAAACCTCGGCGGCGTTCGCGAAAAAGCTCGCCGCGGGCGGCACGAAGCACATACTCCTCGCGCATCTCTCACCCGAAAACAATCTGCCGGAGCTCGCGCTCGCCTGCGCCGAGGAAGCCCTCGACGGGTCAGAAACCACGGTCAGGGTCGCGGCTATGGCGGAACCAACGGAGCTCATATAAAATGGTCAAGCTCGATATAATCTTTGTCGGCACGCTCAAGGAGCGCTGGCTCACCGACGCCGTCGCCGAATACGAAAAGCGCATATCCGCGTGGGCAATTGTAAACAATATCTCAATACGCGACGAGCGGTTGTCCGACAAGCCGTCTCCTGCGGAGGTACAGAACGCTATAAAGCGCGAAGGCGAGCGGATAATCGCTGCGATACCGCCGCGCTCTCACGTCATAGCCCTCTGCGTCGAGGGAAAGCAGCTGTCAAGTCCGGAATTCTCGGAAAAGCTCGTCTCGCTCGAGAGCTGCGGTGTCTCCGAGTTCTGCTTCATCATTGGAGGGTCGGACGGACTGTCGGATGAGGTCAAGAAAAGGGCGGCGATGCGTCTCTCGATCTCCGAAATGACCTTCCCGCACCAGCTCATGCGCGTCATTCTGCTCGAGCAGATATACCGCGCCTTCTCAATCGCCTCCGGCGGGAAGTACCACAAATAATGATCAGAAATGGCGAAAGGAGACATATGAAAATCTTCAAGAAAATAGCTGTCCGCGCGATCCCGACCGCTCTTCTCGCGTTCCTGATCTTCGCCGCTATCGCCTATCAGCGCGGGCTTTACGACTTCACGTTCATAGAACGGACAACCGGTCCGGAGCAGAATCCCGACACTCTCCCGGACAACTCGACCGATATGCCGATCGTCGACGACATGACAGCGTCAGACACAACTGACACCGGTACACCCGTCGACAGTTCCGATGAAACGACAATAATCGACGGGACAGTCACAGACGCGCCGGAGGAGGACGAGGTCAGCAAATTCCTGAGCCTCATGAGCACGACCCAGGACGCGCTGAAAAAGGGATGGACAATCACCGACGAAAACTACTCGTCTGGTATGCGTCTGACCCTGTGCGACCCGGACGTCGCGATACGGAAAGACTATTCGCTGAGGTCGCGTCAGGAAACCGTGTATGAGCGTGTTCATGATGATGAATACGGAACCTATGAAACCGTCGAAAAGACCGTGACGGCACAGAGACCGCTCGTCGAGACCTATATGGACTACATTATCGTGGACACCGGGTCAAAGGCTTATCTTCTCGACAGTTCCGGAAAGCTGGTAATGTCAAACTTCGACGTTGAAACCTACAAGCCCGCTTACACGCGCGGCTCCGACGACTCACCGCAGTTCAGGGCGGAGGTCAGGTCAAGATACAACCCGAGCGTCACATTTACGCAGTACTATAAAATAAGTCCTGAAGGGAAGCTCATCCTGAGTGACTACGATGACGCCGCCGACGGGCGCGGGCTGTATTTCAACTACCCGAGCTCATTCGGAAAGTCGGACAACGGGATAAACCGCTACTACGACCCGTCGTCAATGATGTACGGCTACGGCTCGTCGCCGACATCCATGCGCACACACTTCAAGTTCACGAAAGCGTACAACTACAGCGAGGGTCTCGCGGCTGTCATCAACGAAGAAGGACATATGTCTTTTATACAGAACTGGTTCTACGATCAGATCGCGTCAAATCCGGCGCCGTACATCAACCAGAAGTGGCACTGGAGAGTCTACTCCTTCATGTACGCCCCGGACACGAACGGCACAGAGTCGCTCGGCTTCTATTACTTCGACCACGGGCTCGTCAGGGTGCGCGTGCGCGAGTATGACGCTTTCCACTATGAGAAAGGCGAGATGCGCGTCACGACCGACTTCGAGAAAGTCATACGCACCGACGGGACCGAATACAGCATTCCCGGCGGATTCGAGGTCAAGGCATACTCGGACGGCGTATTCCTGCTCGAGAAAGACGGGCTTTTCGGCTTCATGGATTACACGGGCAGATGGATAGCCCAACCGGAATATGATACCGCAGAACCGTTCGTCGAAGGTCTCGCGGTCCTCGGAAAGAACGGAAACGTCGGGCTCATCGACACCGAGGGCAACATCGTGATCCCGCTGATATTCGACAATGTCCAGTCCTGCTCCGGAGGAATAATCTCCGCGTGGGACAAGAACAACGGCTGGACGATATTCAATAAGCTGAAATGATAAGGATACACTGAATAAATCGGGTTTTCGCAGAAAAAAGTCCCCAGGTTTATGGGCTTTTTTCTGCGAAAACAACCTTAAATCAGTGTTTTCTTCAACAGCGCTGTGCAAAACCTCACTGAAAAGAGCAATATATATATGCAGGATAACACCGGAAACAACACAGAACAGAACAGGATCTGCCGGATATACGACGCCGGGGAGGTCGATGTCTGCGTCATCGGCGCGGGACACGCCGGGATTGAGGCAGCGCTCGCCGCCGCGCGGATGGGACTTTCCACAGTCCTGTTCACAATCAATCTCGACGCCGTCGGAAATATGCCGTGCAACCCGTCGATCGGCGGCACCGGCAAGGGGCATCTCGTCTACGAGATCGACGCTCTAGGCGGAGAGATGGGAAAAGCCGCGGACAAAGTCACTCTGCAATCAAGAGTGCTCAATCTCGGTAAAGGCACCGCCGTTCACTCAAAGCGTATACAGGCAGACCGCCAGCGCTACCGCATGATAATGAAGCACACGATAGAGGAGACAAAGAATCTCCGGCTGATACAGGCGGAGATCACCGATATCGAAACGAGCGACGAGGGCGGAAAGCACATCACCGCCGTCATAACGAAGCTCGGCGCGAGATGGCGCTGCAACGCCGCCGTGATCTGCTCCGGAACTTACCTCCGCGGCAGGGTCATCGTCGGCGAGGTCGCGTACTCCTCCGGTCCGGACGGTATGCTCCCGGCGACGGAGCTCTCTGGGAATCTTGTGCGCGAGGGAATACGGCTGATGCGCTTCAAGACCGGCACTCCGGCGAGAGTACACCGCCGCTCCATAGATTTCTCACACCTCGAGGTACAGCCCGGAGACAAGGACATCGATCCTTTCTCGGTCGACAGCGACAGGGAAGAGCTGAACCGACGCGAACAGATCCCATGCCACATCGTCTACACGAACAAACACACCCATGACATCATCCGGGCGAATATGTCCCGCTCACCGCTTTATTCGGGAATGATCGAGGGAGTAGGTCCCCGCTACTGCCCGAGTATCGAGGACAAAGTCATGCGCTTCGCGGACAAGGAGCGGCACCAGCTCTTCATCGAGCCGATGGGGACCGGGACCGACGAGATGTATATACAGGGCTTCTCCTCATCTCTGCCGGAAGAGGTGCAGGTCGAGATGCTTCACAGTCTCGAGGGCTTTGAGCACGCCGAGATAATGCGCACCGCATACGCCATCGAATACGACTGCGTCGACCCGACACAGCTCTATCCGACGCTTGAGTTCAAGTCGATCGGCGGACTCTACGGCGCCGGTCAGTTCAACGGCAGCTCCGGATACGAGGAAGCCGCCGCGCAGGGCATCGTCGCCGGAATAAACGCCGCGCTGAAGATCAAAGGCGAAGAACCGATGCTTCTCCCGCGCGAGAGCTCATATATCGGAACCTTGATAGACGACCTCGTCACGAAAGGTACAAAAGAACCGTACCGGATCATGACCTCACGCTCCGAGTACAGACTCCTCCTGCGCCAGGACAACGCCGCGGAGCGTCTGACCCCCATAGGTCGCCGCGTCGGGCTTATCACGGACGAGCGCTGGGAGAGATTCAAAGAAGAGATCGCCGAGGTCGAAAGGGAAGTACGACGTCTTGAGGAAACCTCGGTATCACCGTCAGACGAGCTCGACAGACTTCTCGAGGAAAACGGCTCGACGAAAGTCACAACCGGCGTCCGTCTCGCCGACCTTCTCCGCCGTCCGGAGCTGACCTACGACAAGCTCGCGGTCGTCGATAAAAGCCGTCCGGAGCTTCCGCCGCGCGTCAGACTTCAGGCGGAAACGAAGATAAAATACGCGGGTTATATAAAGCGTCAGCTCGCCGAGGTCGCGCGTATGAAGAAGCTTGAGGAAAAGAAACTCCCGTCGCCGTTCGATTACGCGACGATCGGCGGGATACGCATCGAGGCAGTTCAGAAGCTGAACCGCATACAGCCGCTCACGATAGGGCAGGCGTCGCGGATAAGCGGGGTATCTCCCGCGGACATCTCGGTGCTGCTCATACACTTCGCGTGAAAGGAAACCGCAATGTCTGAATTCACAGAAAAATTCCTCACAGCCATGTGCAAAAACGGTCTTGGAAAATTCGCCGATGAAAAGCTCGCCGGACGCTTCGAGGCGCTGACAGACCGTATGCTCGAGGTGAACGCGCACATGAACCTGACCGCGATCACGGACACGGACGGGATAATCGTCAAGCACTATGTCGACTCGCTCGCAGTCTCGGATCATATTCCGGAAGGCTCGGAGATCATCGACATCGGCTGCGGGGCAGGGTTCCCGTCACTTCCGCTCGCCATCGCGAGACCGGACCTGAGGATAACCGCTCTCGACTCGACAGCGAAACGCATCAACTATATAAACGAGACAGCGGCGATGCTCAGGCTCGGAAACCTGACCGCCATCTCCGCGAGGGCGGAGGAACTCTCACACGACCCGGATTACCGCGAAAAGTACGACGTCGCAGTCGCGAGAGCCGTCGCGAGACTCAACGTGCTGTCTGAGCTCTGCGTTCCCTACGTCAAAAAGGGCGGAATATTCATAGCGATGAAGGCCCACGCGGCGGATGAGGTTCAGGAAGCGGAAAACGCGATATCGAAGCTCGGCGGAAAAACCGCGAAAGTCATCGACTTCACACTGAACGCCAGTGACGAACATCTCCCGCGCGTATTCGTCATCGTCTCAAAAGTAAAGAACACGCCGGACAACTATCCGCGCAATAATTCACAAATCACGAAAAAGCCGCTCTGAGCGGCTTTCTTTTTTTCGCGCGGAATATACTTCGCAGGATTTTCCGGTCGGTCGACAAGCCGCGCGAAAAAACGATGCTCAAAAATCGCGCCGCTTCTCGCCTTATCTGTGATATCATTATCGGGCAGGATATTTCCAGGGAAACACATAGCCAATGTTTCCCGAGAAAATAATTCCCCGGAAATCAGGGGACAAAACAGAAAGGACGATAAAAATGACCGCGCTGAACATCTTCAAAAGCCCGAAAAAGGAACTCGCCGCCGAGCGGGAAAAGCTCGACAAACGCTGGCAGGAGCTCGCCGAAAAGGAATCCGCTCTGAAAGCCGAAAAGACCGCCGCCGACATAAAACAGCGGAAAGCCGACGAATACGGACGCATCCACAACATTCCGATCGAACGCATAGTTCCGAACCCGTCTCAGCCCCGCCGTCAGTTCGAGGACGAGTCAATCATACGCCTCGCAGACAGCATAAGGCAATACGGAATTCTCCAGCCGCTCACCGTGCGCAGAATGGAAGAGGACGAGCTTCTCCCGCTCGGAGAACAGCGAATGGAGGTCGTCGCGGGGGAGAGACGTCTCCGCGCCGCGAAGCTTCTCAGTCTCCGGACCGTTCCGTGTATAATAGTCGACGTCGACAGCCGCAAATCGGCGGAGCTCGCCATCATCGAGAACATACAGCGTGAAAACCTCAATATATTCGAACAGGCAAGCTCGATCGCCGCGCTCATCGACATTTACGATCTCACTCAGGAGGAAGTCGCAAGACAGCTCTCAATGTCGCAGTCGTTCGTGGCGAACAAGCTGCGCATACTCCGGCTCACCGCGCCGGAACGGGAAAAGATTCTCGCCTACAATCTGACTGAGCGCCATGCACGCGCACTGCTCAAGATCGACTCGGTCGAACAGCGCCTGCGGATAATCGACTACATAAACGCCCATCAGCTGAATGTCGCGACGACAGAAGCGTACATAGAAAGACTGCTCGCCGAATCCGACTCGTCCCGCCGTCAGCGCTCGCCGCGAAAAATCGTGCTCAAGGACATCCGCATATTCTACAACTCGATAGATAAGGCGGTCGCGCTTGTAAGACAGGCGGGCATCGCGGTATCGAGCGAACGCAACGAGGTAGAGGGCGGGGTAGAGGTCATTATACGGATACCAAACAGATAAATATGTTTCACGTGAAACGTGTCGCATAGAGTTGTTTCACGTGAAACATTGAGCTCACATCTGAATTTCTGAAAAAAGTCGTATAAAAATGCGGTTTGAGCCGGTTATTCACAAAAAAGGGATTGACATTTGACAAGTTTCTTGGTATAATATTATGTGTACAAGTATCGTCGGCGCATATAACGCGTATCAGCTTTACTTTTGTAACATTAAGTACCATCAAACGGAGTGTCGCATGGCTTATATCATCTCACTCGCAAACCAGAAGGGCGGCGTCGGCAAGACAACCTCAGCCGTCAACTGTGCCGCGGCCGTCGGCGCTCTCGGCAAAAAAACGCTCCTCGTCGATCTCGACCCGCAGGGCAACGCAACGAGCGGAGTCGGCATCCAGAAGAGAGGAGTAAAGATTTCCTCATACGATGTCGTCATCGGTCGCGCAAAGGCGTCCGAAGCGGTTGTGGACACGGGGTTCGCGAACCTTTTCGCGATACCGTCCCAGATAGCCCTCGCCGGCGCGGAATTCGAGCTCATCGATATGGAAAAACGCGAGCTCATACTGAAAAACGCGCTCGCGGAGATAGCGGACGATTATGACTACATATTCATCGACTGTCCGCCGTCCCTCGGCATACTCTCGATAAACGCGCTCGCGGCGAGCAGCGGCGTCATTATACCGATGCAGTGCGAGTTCTACTCGCTCGAAGGGCTCTCGCAGCTCATGCTCTCGATACGCAACGTGAAGCGTCTCTACAACCCGGGTCTCGAGATCACCGGAATACTCATCACGATGTATAACGGGCGGCTCAATCTGTCCGCGCAGGTGCTCGAGGAGATCAAGAAGTACTACGCCGACAAGCTGTTCGCGACCGGCATCGTGCGGAACGTGAAGCTGTCCGAGGCGCCGAGCTACGGCGAACCGATCATTTATTACGACAAATACTCAAAGGGCGCGCGCGCTTACAACGACGTCGCGAAGGAGATACTCGAGCGGACGCTCTGAGCCCCCGAAGCCCGCAGACAAAAAAATTTCCGGAGTGAACCAAATGCCAAAGAAACAGGCGCTCGGAAGAGGAATGGACGCGATCTTCATAGACAACACTCCTGACTCTCCCGAACGAACAGACAAGCTCGCGGTATCCGACATAGAACCGCGGCGGGACCAGCCGAGAAAGACTTTCGACCCGGAATCGCTCTCTTCCCTCGCGGACTCAATCGCCGCGAACGGACTCATCCAACCGATAATAGTCCGCCCGTCGGGAAGCTCGGCACTCTACTCGATAGTCGCCGGCGAGCGCCGGTGGAGAGCCGCGCGCATGGCGGGGCTGTCCGAAGTGCCGGTCGTCATAATCGACGCCGACGACAGGAAAGCCGCCGAATACGCCCTCGTAGAGAACATACAGCGTGAGGACCTGAATCCGATTGAAGAAGCGGAAGGTCTCAAATCGCTGATCGAGGACTACAACCTGACGCAGGAGCAGGCGGCAAAACGCGTGGGAAAGAGCCGCGCGGCGATAGCAAACGCGCTGCGACTGCTCGAGCTGCCGGACGAGGTCATATCTCTCGTCGGGCACAAGTCGCTCTCCGCGGGGCACGCGCGCGCTCTTCTCGGACTTAACGACAAGACCTTGATACCGGACGCCGCGAAAACCATAGTCGACCATGAGCTCTCAGTAAGAGCGGCGGAAGAGCTCATAAAGAAGCTTAACTCAAAACCTGAGCCGAAAAAGAACGATCCTGTCGCCGACAGCTATTATTCATCGCTCGAGCAGAAGCTCACGGAGTCGCTCGGGCACAAGGTGCGGATCTCACGCTCGAAGCGCCGCAGATCCATTTCCATATCCTATAAAAACTCAGACGAGCTTGAAGAACTGATCCGTCTTCTCGGATGCTCTGAAGCCCTCGAGGACAAATAAAAACAATCTTGTATAAAGGAAGTACGAAAAAATGCTTGACATCAAATATATCAAGGAAAATCCCGAAGACGTCATCGAAAGACTCGCCCGCAAGGGCAAGGACGCGCGCGAGGACATCGCCCGCATCCTCGAGCTCGACGGTCAGCGCCGCGCGATGATCGCGGAGACCGAAGCCCTCAAGGCTGAGCAGAACAAGGTCTCGAAGGAGATTCCGAAGCTCAAGAAGGAAGGCAAGGACGTCGCGCCGATCTTCGCCGAGATGAAGGAGCTCTCCGACAAGGCGAAGGCAAACGACCTCAAGCTGCGTGACATCGAGACCGAATATATGAACCTCATGCTCGCCCTGCCGAACCTTCCCGATCCCGACCTCAAGCCGGGCGAGAAGGAGAACAACGAGCCGATACGCTACTTCGGCGAGCCGCACAAGTTCGATTTCCCGCCGAAGCATCACGTCGACCTCTGCACCGATCTCGGTCTCATCGACTATGACCGCGGAACGAAGCTCGCCGGAAGCGGTTTCTGGATCTACAAGGGCATGGGCGCGCGCCTTGAGTGGGCTCTTCTCAACTACTTCATCGACTGCCATCTTGCCGACGGCTACGAATTCATTCTTCCGCCGCATATGCTTGAGTATGAGTGCGGTCTGACCGCCGGACAGTTCCCGAAGTTCGCCGACGAGGTCTATAAGATTGAGAACCCGACCGACGACCGTGTACACTATATGCTCCCGACAGCGGAGGCTGCGCTCGCGAGCCTTTACAGAAACGAGGTTCTGAACGAGGCTGATCTGCCGAAGAAATTCTTCGCTTACACGCCGTGCTTCAGACGCGAGGCTGGTTCCTACCGCTCCGATGAGCGCGGAATGGTCCGCGGACACCAGTTCAACAAGGTCGAGATGTTCCAGTTCACCCGTCCGGAGGATTCCGACGCGGCGTTCGAGGAACTCGTCACCAAGGCGGAGAACCTCGTAAAGGGTCTCGGCTTCCACTTCCGCACGGTCAAGCTCGCGGCGGGCGACTGCTCGGCTTCGATGGCGCGCACCTATGATATCGAGATCCAGATCCCGTCCATGAACGGCTACAAGGAAGTCTCGTCCGTCTCGAACGCGCGCGATTATCAGGCGCGCCGCGGACAGATCCGCTTCAAGAGAGCCTCGACCGGCAAGACGGAGTTCGTCCACACCCTGAACGGTTCCGGTCTCGCGACCTCCCGTATCTTCCCGGCGATGGTCGAGCAGAACCAACAGGCGGACGGCAGCGTCGTCGTTCCGGAAGTGCTCCGCAAATATCTCGGCGGCATCGACGTCATCCGTCCTGTCTGATTCGAGTTACACGAACTTTTCCCGGAATCGCGTCACCATGCTTTCCGCGTGAGCGACGCGGTCCAACCATTGACGAAGGAGGTTTCCGATGGGATTTTTAGGGGAATTTTTCTCGGCGCTGTGGAATGACATAAGCAAAATCTGCGGCGAAAAAGTTACGCTTGGAGACAATCCGATAACAACTCTCAACATAATCATATGGTCGCTCTATATCGGCTTCATCATCGGGATCATCATCACGGTCTACAACCGCTTCGTGCTCGGCTCACTGATAAGACGCCTCATCGAAAAAGGCGCGTACAGCGAAGGCGGCGCAATAACCGTCGCCGAAGCCGGATGCGCCAACCCGTTCGTGAAGTTCGCTCTCAGGCAGAGCGGCACACTCAGACGAATCGTCTACATGGTGGGCGACACCCCCGAGGAACGCTGTCAGAAAAACGTCTCGTCAGGCAAATTCTACATCCCCGACGAGAACATACACCGCGCGGAAGTAATCTACGGCAACTCCGGCACCAGCCTTCTCTCGATAGTTCTGTCCGTGCTCGCGTTTCTCGTCGTTGTTCTGATATCCTTCTTTGTCATCCCGAACCTTATCCAGATGCTAACCAACTTCATCTCAGACGTGACTCCGTCAAGCAGGATACTCTGACAAAACAAAGTCTGCAAAAGGAATGGTCTTGAAAACATGGACTACAAAACCCCACCGCGGCGAGTCCGCAGACACCGCAGTGCCCTGTCGATATTCCTGACGATCCTAATAATCGCCGCCGTAACGGTCGGCGTGATCGCCGCCGGAATATACTTCTCGGGCATACGGTACATAACCAGCAACACCGAAGACGGCCTTACAATCAAATACTTCGGCAGAGTCGACAAGGACGGCACCCTCCTCACCGGCAAGCTCTACTACTCAGACGGCATGACCGCCGAAGTCGATATGCAGAAAAACTCCATCGTCTACTCAAACGGCGACATCTACGAAGGCGGCATATCCGACCTCAAAAAGAACGGAACCGGCAAAATCATCTACGCCTCCGGCGACGTCTACGAAGGCGAATTCGTAAACGACAAACTCACCGGCACAGGCAAATACTCCTTCGCCAACGGCGACGTCTACGAAGGCACCTTAGTTGACGGCAAAAACGACGGCACCGGCACCTACACCTGGGACAACGGCTCCAACTACACCGGCACCAACACAAACGACAAGAAAAACGGCGAAGGCAAATACACCTGGTCCGACGGCTCCTCCTACGAAGGCACCTACGTAAACGAACTCAAAGAAGGCAAAGGCACCTACACCTTCGCCAACGGAGACGTCTACACCGGCGACTTCAAAGCCGACGTCCTCACCGGCGAAGGCAAATACACCTGGGCAAACGGCGAATTCTACGAAGGCTCATTCGTAGACAACAAAATGTCCGGTAAAGGCAAATACACCTGGCCGAGCGGAAGAGTCTATGAAGGTACTTTCGAAAACGGCAAGATCGTCAAAGAAGAATAACGCAAGAGGAGGGAGGACGCTTTGAAAAGCGTCCTCCCTCCTCCTGCACCTCCTCCCTCCCGTAAACTTCAAAAAAGGCTCCCCCGCTCACATGGGATAATACCATATGAGCGGGGGAGTTTTCAATCACGGGCTACCGTCAATTTTATAAGCAAATCTATGTCGTCCGGCTGGACCTTCGCCGGATACGCCGCCTTATTGCGTACGACGGCGCCGCACTTATCACACTTATACACGATTATATAACCCTTCTTCGGGTCCGGCAGCACCTGCACCGGTCTCAGCGTACCAAGGCACTCATTCGCCCTGTCCCCGGGATTTATATCAATGTGTATCGAACACAGACACCTCGGGCAATGATCCCGCGACGTAGTCCCGAGCGGCTCCACCTCAAACCCGCAGTTCCGGCAGACAAACCCGCTGTCATTCTTCTGAAATCTCTTCTCCTCCATAGCTCCTCACTTTCCGACGCAAAAATGATGAAATATCCCGTCGACTATCTCCTCGGACACACGGCGCCCGTCAAGCTCACCAAGCTCACACAGCGCCTCCTCAAGCTCAAACCCGATAGTATCCGACTCAGACCCGCCGCGAAGCCGCTCGAGCGCCCTCGCTATACACTCCGAAGCCTTAGTCACCGAAGCGTTCTGTCTCGCGTTAACAAGCACCGCCGCCGTATCGTAATCAATCTTACCACCAGAGTAAAGCTCCTCTATTCTCGCGCTCAGAGTGTCAATCCCATCCCCTCTCTTCGCGGATATGCGAACCGCACACTCAAAGCCCGCTCCGGAAGACATGACACATGACTCACACTCACCTATACCATCGGCATCCGCGGCGTCTGTCTTGTTTATCAGCGCGATCTTCACACAATCAGTTCCCGAGAGCCTTTCAAGTATCGCGCGGTCATCATCGTCAATATCCACGGAAGCGTCAAAAACCGCGAGCACCAGCTCCGCTCCCGCGAGCTCGTCAAGCGCCCTGTCGACGCCGATTTTCTCGACCTTGTCCTCAGTCTCACGTATCCCCGCCGTGTCGCACAGGCGAAGGAGCACCTTTCCGACCGGCACAGTCTCCTCGATCGTATCGCGCGTCGTCCCGGCGATATCAGTCACAATCGCCCTGTCGCGCCCCACAAGGCGGTTCAGCAGTGATGATTTACCAGTATTGGGCTTTCCGGCTATAACGCAGCGCAGCCCCTCAGACGCCGCTCTGACGGCTCCGTAGGAACCTCTCAGGCTTTCGAGCTCCGAATGTATCGTCTCAAGCCTGTCCTTCACCTCGTCATCACTCATAAGCGTCAGGTCCTCATCCGGAAAATCTATCCCGGCGTAAACGTTCGTTACGACATTTTTCAGCGATTCATAGAGCTCATCGCATTTCTTCCTGAGGTTTCCGCGCCGTTGTGACGCCGCTATCTTCAGCTGCTCGTCTGTCACGGCGTCGATGACGAGCCCGACCGCCTCGGTCTGGGACAGCGACAGCCTTCCGTTCGTGAACGCCCTCCTCGTGAACTCCCCGGCGCCCGCCTGAACGGCACCGCACTCAAATGCCGCCTCAAGAACCCTCGACGTTATGAGAATGCCGCCGTGGCAGCTTATCTCCGCCGTGTCCTCGCCGGTATACGAACGCGGCGCGCGGAATATCGTACAGATGCCGTCGTCGATACGCTCGCCGTTTTTTATTATATCTCCGTAGACCGCCCGTCCGCTCTCATATTCAATGACCGGCTTTCCGGACGCCGGTCTGAACATCCTGTCCGCGACGCCGACGGCGTCCTCACCGGATATCCGTATGACCGCTATCCCGCCCTTGCCGAAAGCCGTCGATACCGCGGCTATGGTCTTCTCCATAAATATCTCCATTCCATGTAAAGGAGGCTGCCGTGCAAAGCGCGGCAGCCTCCTCGAACTATTTATTTGTCCGAATCGCCGAGAAGGCTGTTCAGGTAATCGTCGAAGCTCTTGAACTTCGCTGGCTGATCACGCGGGGTCTTTTCCTTGGAATCCTTGGTTCCGTAGGTCGAGATAAGCTCGCTCAGCTCCTCCGCGCTCATCTCCTCGCCGTCGTTATACTTCGGAGCGGCGGGTTTCGCGGGCTTGTCCTGCGTCTTCGGACGGCGCGCGCGTCTGTCGGAGGAACCGTTCCTTCCGGAATCAGAATGTCCGCCGCGCTTCGTGGGCTTCCTGTCCCCGCGGCGCGCCTCTGTCTGAGCCTCAGCCGGAACGCTGAACCCGGCGCTCTCAAGATACACAACCACTCTTCTCGAGCCCTCGACACCAATCGAATTCGTCGAGATACCCTCGATGCCCTGTATCTCGGAGTGGACGATACGTCTCTCGTTCGGAGGCATTATATCGAGCATAACGCTCTTGCCGTACTTTCTGACCTTATCGGCGGTGCGTCTCGCGAGCGCTCTCAGCGTCGCCTCGCGCTTCTCACGGTAATTCTCGATATCCACAGTTATGTGGACATAATCGCGGGACTCCTCCTCCTCGCGTTTGTTCGCCGCGAGGTTCGTCAGATACTGGAGCGCGTCGAGCGTGTCCCCGTGATGACCGATGAGGATACCTGCCTCCTCGCCCTTTATGCTGATAAGTCTGTCGCTGCGCTTCTGGACGCTGAGCTCGACCTCCGCCTCGAGGTCCATGTCACGTATCAGGGTCTCGATGAAATCCTTCGCCGCCTTGCCGCCGTCCGGGCTGCAAGTCACCTTTATCCGCGCCGGGACCGCGCCGATACCGAGAAGTCCGCTCTTCGCTTCCTCTGCAACCTCGTATTCGAGCTTATCGGGCTCGCACCCGAGCTCCGCGCACGCCGCCGCGACGGCGTCATCGACCGTTTTTCCGGTGTAAATTATTTCCTGCTTCATTTGCTTTACGGAAACACTGAATAATTCGGGTTTTCGCAGAAAAAAGTCCCCGGATTTATGGGCTTTTTTCTGCGAAAACAACCTTAAATCAGTGTTGCCTTATCTCCTTTCTGTTCGGAAGATCGTTATTCAAGTCGCGGGCTGTCATAAGCCATACGCTTACAGCAGCCCGCCACCTCCTTTTCCCGGTTTCCGCCGGGAAACATTTTCAAAGGTTTATTCAGTTTCCGTCATTCTCTTGATCTGTCGGATCACTTATTGTCCTTATTGTCTTCTCCGGACTTATCGTCGGGCTTGTCCTCCTGCTTTTCCTCGCGTGAAGGCTTGTCCTCCTTGAGCACCGGAGCGTTCTTCTTATCGACTCCGTCCTTCAGCTGCGGCTTCTTGTCGACGGGCTGTTCGGGCTGTTCGTAATCATCGTCGTCGATGTGATGCAGCGAGCGGACCTTCTGCTTCTTCTGCTGGTTCTTAGAGAGTGCCTTGAAATTCGCCTCACGCTCAGCCGCCTTGTAGTCCTCCTCCGAGAATTTCGGGATCGGGAACATCTTCGACAGCGCGAGCTGCTGGAGAACGCCGAGAATGCTTCTGAATATCCAGTAAAGACCGATGGTCGCCGGAACAGTGAAACTGATGTAGACCGAAAGCAGCGGCATCGAAAGATTCATGATCTTCATCGAGATATCGTTCTGCGCCTCGGGATTCGGGTTATACATAAGCTTTCTCGAAATCCATGTGCTTCCATAGGTCACGACGAGAGTAAGCGCCGGGATCAGAAGCAGTATACTCCAGAGATGCTGTATCGGTATCATCGAAAGGTCGAGCTTTCCGCCGAATATAGTGAAATCCGGGAGCATACTCTCGGTTATCGCCTGTCCGTTCTCACCGACGAAATTCGTGAGGCCGAGCTCGCGCATCTTTGTGATGAGATTGATCTGAGACACCGTCTTACCATCGGCGAACGCCTCAAAACCCTCGGTGCCCGCCGCCTGAAGTATCTCATAGACCTTCAGCTGGATATTCTTTATCGTCTCGGCGCCGAATCCGCATATATACTTGAGCGGGCTTATGACGACGTTATACAGCGAGAAAAGGATCGGGAGCTGGATGAGCATCGGCAGACAGCCGCCCATCGGGTTGAAGTTCTCCCGCTGGTAAAGCTCCATTATCTCCTCGTTCAGCTTCTGCTGTGTCGGCTTGTCGTTTCGTCCGGCGTACTTCTTGCGTATCGCCATCTCCTTCGGACGGAGAGACGCCTGCTTCACCGAGTTCTTCTGCTGCTTGATACCGAGCGGAAAAAGGACAATCTGAAGCACCAGCGCGAATATGAACAGCGCTATCGCGTAGTTATGCGTGAACCGGTAGCTGATTTCGATTATCCATCCGAGCGGTCTGTTGATTATCGTATCCCAGATACTGCTCATCTTGTTGTGTTTTCACTCCTAAGTATTCTTTTTATTCTTTTTTTCAGGAACAGGGTCAAACCCTCCCTTGCAGAATGGATTGCACCTGATTATCCTCCACACCGTAAGCGCCAGCCCCACAAAGAACCCGCGCTTCTCAAACGCCTCTATCGCGTACTGCGAGCAGGTCGGAACAAACCGGCAGCACGGAGGCTTCAGCGGCGATATGAACCTGCGGTACAGCTTCACGAGAAAGACCATTATATGCTTCATCGCGGATCATTCTTTCGCAGTGACAGGCGCATCGACAGACTCATGTCTGTCAGACCCCTGCCCGCCGGACTCATGTCCGCCCGGAACCTGTCCGCTCTGTGAGTCGGGTCTCCGACCGCCGGAACGCTTTGGTTCCTTCTGCCACTCGTTCTGGAACTTCACGAACGCGGCGGAGATATCCTTCCCGATATCCTGCGCCTTCGCGCCGGCAATCGAGCTCCTCGCGACGATCACCACGAGCAGCCCCTTTTTCAGCGGGGACTTCTTGTCGGCAAGCCTGTATCCGTCGCGTATTATCCGCTTCGCGCGGTTTCTCTCGACGGCTCCGCCGAGCTTCTTCGTCACAGTGATCCCGACGCGGTTGACGCGCCGGTGCATCGGGTCAGATCTCGTTATACGCGCGCCCGAATAATCCGGCAGGACATAAACTATGACCCTGCGTCCGACAAATTTCTTTCCTTTTGCGTATACCTTTGAAAAGAGATGATTCTCTCTTATAGCGCGAAGTTTCATAAAGGACCTTTTCAATGTTGGCGATATTTCGCCGTATTACAATAAAAACCCCCGAAATACGGGATCTTCCCCGAACTCTTCGGCGGTTTCTTCTTGCTCGTTGGCTATTGTCTTCCAAAGCTCTGACCACAGCAGAGCCGCAAGCCCGATACGTCCCGATTCGCCGCGAACGGTCAGACCATTCCGGTCTGTCATCGGTCGGTATCGGCTGCGTTGATTTTTCGAAGATAAAAGAACTCAGTAGGTGAGTCTCTTTCTGCCCTTTGCGCGTCTTCTCTTGAGCACCTTTCTTCCGTCAGCGGTTCTCATTCTCTTTCTGAAGCCGTGCTCAACCTTTCTCTGACGCTTCTTCGGCTGGTATGTTCTAAGCATTTTGACACCTCCTTCAAATCGCGCCTCCCCGGGAAGCCCCGGCAAGACCACGGATTGATTCAAACAATATCGCGCCCGGACAGTCCGGACCCGGATATGACTTTGAAATTACACAATAACACCTACTATTATACACGTATCACACCGGGTTTGTCAAGAGCTTTTCGAAAAAAAACTCCGAAATTCAAAAAATTTACGATTTGTTCCCCGTTTGAAGACCCGCGGATCACTCCTCTGCCGTCTTTTTCCGCGCCGCCCGGCAGAACGCGGCGGGTTTCGCAAAAAAAGTCGCTCCGGAGCGCAAAATCATCGTATTGCCACTTGATTTTTGACGCTTTTTATGCTATAATATTATTTGATATATTTATATAGATGTAATAATTCTCGGTCAGCGCGTCAAGAATCCGGATAGGAAGCGGATACGGGACCGTAGTATGTGCGAAAGGCATGGTCATTATTTTATGCAGGCCCATTATGAAGATCTGTGGCGGCTCGTTCTTGACGAGCTCGCGAAGCTCCTGTCGAAATCGCTCGTGGAGCTTTGGTTCTCACGGATGACCCTTTACTCGGTCAGTGATAAGGACGTTGTCCTCATCTGCGACGAGGCTTTCAAATATAAGGTCATCACAAACAAATACCTTGACACCCTCTGCGAAGCCTTCGAAAAGGTGCTCGGCTTCGCGGTCGAGGTCATCATTGTCAACCGGGAGGCAGACCCCGCGGAGTATGACAAGTATGTTCATGAGGAGATAGAATTCCCCGATGAACGTAGTTCTACAAATGTAGGGGATATTTCCGGGGATACCCCCGCTTTGCCCGATAAGGCGGAGGAGGAAACCGAAGAATCCGCCGACAGCGGGGAGGGCGAACAGGTAAAGCGCGAAGTGCCGCGTCCCGAGACCCCGCTCCAGAACCAGACTTACCTCAGCGAGTACACGTTCGACAACTTCATCGTCGGAAACTCGAATAAATTCGCGCACGCAGCGTCGGTCGCGGTCGCGAATGATCCCGCCTGCAACGCTAACGTCGAGTCTTACACCTACAACCCGCTGTTCATCTACGGTCCGTCCGGTCTCGGAAAGACGCACCTTCTCTACGCGATAATCAATCACATAAACAAGAGCCGGCCGAATCTCCGGATAGTCTACGTCAAGGGCGAGGAGTTCACGAACCAGCTCATCGACGCCATCTCAAAGAAGACGACCGAGCAGTTCAGACAGAAGTACCGGACGGTCGACATACTCCTGATAGACGATATCCAGTTCATCGCCGGACGCGACTCGACTCAGGAGGAGTTTTTCCATACCTTCAACGCGCTCTATGAGGATCACAAGCAGATAATCCTGACGTCCGACCGGCCGCCGCGCGACATAAAGACTCTCGAGGACAGGCTCAAGACCAGATTCGAATGGGGCATAACGGCGGACATCCAGCCGCCGGACGCCGACCTGCGCGCCGCGATACTCAAAAAGAAGGCGGCGGCGATGGACATAAAGCTCTCGAACGACGTCGTCAATTTCCTCGCCGAGAACCTGAAGTCGAACATAAGACAGATGGAGGGCGCGATCAAGAAGCTCGGCGCGCTCAGTATGCTGACCGGGACCCCGATAACGATTGAGCTCGCGAAGAACTCGATCGCAGATCTCATGACGGGCGGAGAGCCGGTCGGAGTGACGATCGACCGCATCCTCGAGAAGGTCGCGAAGAAATACGGCGTCTCGACCGAGGATATCCGCGGCTCGAAGCGCACCAAGGAGATCGCGTGGGCAAGACACATATCCATATACCTGATCCGGAAGCTGACTGATATGTCGCTCCCTCAGATCGGGAAGATATTCAACCGCGACCACACGACGGTTATAAATTCACTCAAGACGATCGAGAAGGAGCTCGGCTCGAACTCAATCACCGACATTGACATAGCGGACCTGACGAAGGAAATCAAGGGCTGACAAACAAAAAAAGCCGGTGTATACAGGTTTTACATACACAGCCAAGGCTTTATCAACACCAGCAGCGCTGGTGTTGATATCCTGTTGAAGAAGCCGGTGAAATTGCGCCGGAAACGGCGCGGGACAGACAGTTTCCGACGTCGCTGGTCTGTTGATAAAAAAGCCACATGGCTGTCGGAACGCGTCCATGAATCCGGACGGCATGCCTGATATCAACATCCGGCGGATCAACAGTTTCAACCGACCGGTTCGCCGTGCGGTCCGGATTCCCGTCGTCTTTTCACAGCGTTTTTAACATATAAACAGTGATCGGTTCACATTCGTCCACAGGCGGCAGGAACGCCGCCGCGGGGCCAGGAGTTTTCAAGAGCGTATCCACGGGAGAGCAACAGGAAATTTTTAAGAATCTCGGCGTGAAGATCCAGGCGCGGCGCGGTTTACCGGGCTTTCAACAATTTCTACAGTGCCTACTACTACGACTACTAATTTTAATCTTTATTAGTTTTTATTTCTTTGAATTTCATTTTTTTAATTTTTATATTAAAGTGTGGAAATCCCAAGCCAGCTTTAATTAATTTTAATTTTTGGGAAGCCAATCAGAATCATTAAAAAGAGAGGACGTCATTAAAGACGTTTGAAAATCATGAAGGTTAATTTTAATAAAGACATACTCGGAAGTGCCATTTCGACGGCGCTCTCCTGCGTTTCAACCAAGAGCACCATCGCGTCGGCGGAGGGAATTCTCCTCGACTGCACCGGCGAGCGCGCTGTCATCGTCGGCTACGACATGGAAAAAGGTATCCGCATAGAGATCTACGCGGACATAATCGAGCAGGGCGCCTGCGTCATAAACGCTGCGAGCCTCAATTCCATAATTAAGCTCATGCCGGCGGCTGAGGTATCCATAGAGGTCGGACCGACATGGAGAGCGAAGATCTCGAGCGGCAGCAGTGAATTTGAGATAAACGGCATGGATCCGCGCGAATATCCGACCCTCCCGGACATCTCGAACCGCAAGGGCTTCAACATAAAGCAGAAGGATCTCAAAAACATGATCACCCGCACCCTCTTCGCCGTGGCGCAGAACGACGCGCGCGCGACCTTCAACGGCGCGCTCTTCAGAATAAACGGCAAGAAGATAACGACGGTCGGCTGCGACAGCTTCCGCCTCGCGGTGCGCGAGAAGGTATGCGACCTTGAGAACACGACGGATGCGGACGGCGAACTCGATATGTCCTTCATTGTTCCCGGACGCACCCTCGGCGAGGTTGTAAAGCTCCTGAATGAGCCGGACGAGACGGTCAGCATAAACGTCAGCCGCAAGCAGGTCATATTCCGCTTCGAGAACCGCGATATCGTCTTCTTCAGCCGTCTTATCGAGGGCGACTATATAGATTACGAGCGGATCATCCCGAAGAACAGCGCGATCTTCGTCGAGATCGACACGGCAAGCTTCCAGGGCGCTCTCGAGCGCGCGTCGGTCGTTACCGACGAGGCGGCGGGAAAGAACCAGTCCTCCGCGCGCTGCTTCTTCCATGACAACAAGGTCGAGATAACCTCCGTCTCCGCGAGCGGAAAGGTCCACGACGAGATACCGACGACCCAGCAGGGCGGCGAGATCGAGATCGGCTTCAACTGCCGCTACCTCACAGACGCCCTCCGCGCGGCGCAGTGCGACACGGTCAGACTGTCCCTGTCGACGCCGCTCATCTCGATGATAATAGAGCCGTCCGACGCGGACGAGAACGATCGGTTCACCTTCCTCGTCGTGCCGTTCAGGATGCTTAAATGATCGCGGAACGGCTTAGATGCCGCGGCTTCCGTAATATCGAGGAGGCGGATATAAGTTTCTCTCCGGGAGTGAATGTTTTCCTCGGAAATAACGCGGAGGGAAAGACGAACGCCCTCGAGGCGATCTACCTGATGGCAGCCGGAAAGAGCTTCCGCACGCCGCGTGAGCGCGAGATGGTGAAGTTCGGCAGTCCTTTCTTCGAGGTGACGCTCGACATGAAGGATTCGAGACGGGAGCAGGAGATAATCTTCCGCGCGTACTCACAGGAGGTCGCGAAACGGCGGGAATGCAGAAAGAACGGGGCGCCGGTCACAAGGCTCGCGGAGCTCGTCGGATGCTTCCGCGCGGTGCTCTTCTGTCCGGAGCACCTGATGCTCGTGAAGGCGGGACCCGCGGAGCGGCGCAGCTTTCTCGACATAGCGCTCTGTCAGCTGAGCCCGTCGTATCTAGCGGCGCTATCAAGGCATAATAAGGTGCTCTCCGAGCGCAACGCTCTTCTGAAGCAGCTTCAGGACGGCGCCGGGGACATTTCGCTGCTTGACGTCTATTCGGATCAGCTGTCCCTGTCGGCGTCGCAGATTTTCGTCGCGAGACGCGCGTATATAAAGCAGCTCGACAGGTGCGTCAAACGCTTCTTCGAGGAGCTGTCGGACGGCGGACCGTCAGAGACGCCGGCGCTGGTATATAAGAACAGCCTGAAGACGGACGAGCCGATCGGAGAGGCGGAGGCGTATTCGCTCTATCTGAAGGCGCTGACATCGAACACGGCGCGCGAGATCGCCGCAGGAGCGACGCTGTACGGCTCGCACAAGGATGATATAGATATATCCCTCGACTGTCGTGAGGCGCGTCTGTACGCGTCACAGGGGCAGCAGAGATCGCTCGCGCTCGCGATGAAGCTCGGAGAGGGAGAGATCTCGATGGAATACACTGGGGAGCATCCGGTCTTCCTGTTCGACGACGTCCTTTCCGAGCTCGACCCGACAAGGCAGAGGTTTCTGCTTTCAAGGCTCGGGGACAGACAGGTTATCATGACCGCCTGCACTCCGCCGCCGTTCGCGAGGAATGTCAGGTATATATACGTCGAGGACGGGCACTATTCAGACGTTCCGCCCGTAGATATGACGGTCCGGAAGGAACCGGAAAATGAAAACGGGATCGGAGGCGGCGCGACATGATGTATGTACACGCTGGAAACAGCCGAATCATCAGGACAAAGAGCATAATCGGGATATTCGATATGGACACGGCGACAATGGCTCCGGCGACGAGGGAGTTCTTAAAGCGCGCGGAGAAGGACGGGCGGCTCGTCAATATCCGCGAGGAGCTGCCGAAGTCGTTCATCGTCACGGAGGATCCCGGGAAGAAGGTATATGTCTCGCAGCTCTCTGTGGGGGCGCTCATCGGGCGCAGCAGAGAGGGCGAGTGACGGCGCGCCGCGTCTTTGTCGGTGGCGCGTGCAGTATAAATAAAACACTGATCAGATGTGGGTTTAACGTGAAAAGGCGCGTGAATCAAAGGCTTTTTCCGTGAAAAAACGAATCGTTCGGTGTGTCCTAAACGAAAGGAATCACAATGGCAGAGCAGAAAAACATAAATTACGACGAAAACCAGATACAGGTGCTTGAAGGTCTCGAGGCGGTCAGAAAACGCCCCGGAATGTATATAGGCTCCACCTCTATACGCGGTCTTCATCACCTGATATATGAGATCGTCGACAACTCTATAGACGAGGCGCTCGCGGGCTGGTGCGACAAGATAATCGTCACGCTTTACCCGGACAACAGCGTCTCGGTCCAGGACGACGGACGCGGCGTCCCGAGCCAGATACACCACAAGGTCAAGCTCCCGACAATGGAGGTTGTCTTCACCGTCCTTCACGCCGGAGGAAAGTTCGGCGGCGAGGGATACAAGATCGCGGGCGGTCTTCACGGCGTCGGCGCGTCTGTCGTCAACGCTCTCTCCGAGTGGATGGAGATAGACAACTGCTATGAGGGCGAGAGGTATACCGAGCGCTTCGAGCGCGGCAAGGTCGCGAGACCGTTCGCTCATGTCGGCTCTTCCGAGGGAAAGCACGGTCTTTATGTGCGCTTCAAGCCGGATCCTACGATCTTCGAGGAGACCGTGTTCGATTACCAGACGGTTCTCAATCGTCTGAGAGAGCAGGCGTTCCTCAACGCCGGCGTGAAGATAATCCTCCGCGACGAGAGGGGATCCTCTCAGGCGGCGAAGGCAGCTGCGGCGGCTCAGGAGGCGGCGGAGGAAAAGCTCCGCACCGAGGACGAGGCGGACGCTCCGGACGAAAACGCTGCCGCGGAGAACGCTCTTGACAGCGAGGACATGGCGGCAAAGGCTCAGGACAGCGCGGCTGACGCGGACGAGAAGCCGTCTCCGCTGATCGGCAAGCCGGAGGTCGAGCTTTGCTACGAGGGCGGAATAAAGAGCTTCGTCGAGCACCTGAACAAGGTGCGCAGACTCGCGATGATCCACCCGGACGTAATCTATATGCGCGGGGAGAAGAACGACTCTATAGCTGAGGTCGCAATGCAGTACAATGACAGCTATAACGAGAACATCATGTCCTTCGCGAACAATATGCACACGATCGAGGGCGGAACCCACGAGACCGGCTTCAGAACGGCGCTCACAGCTGTGCTGAATGATTACGCGAGAAAGCACGGCATCCTCAAGGCGGACGACAAGAATCTCACCGGTGAGGACACACGCGAGGGACTCTGCGCGGTCATAAGCGTCAAGCTCACCGACGCGCAGTTTGAGTCGCAGACCAAGGCAAAGCTCGGAAACTCCGAGATGCGCACGCTCGTTTCGGGCATCGTCACAGAAAAACTCAGCGAATACCTCGAGGAGAACCCGAACTCCGCGAAGGCGATACTCGAAAAATCGCTCGCGGCGTCGAGGGCGCGCGAGGCGGCGAGAAAAGCAAGGGAACTGACAAGAAGAAAGTCGGTGCTCGAGGGCTCTACTCTCCCGGGAAAGCTCGCGGACTGCCAGGAGAGACGCGTCGAGCTGACCGAACTCTACCTCGTCGAGGGAGATTCCGCAGGCGGCTCCGCGAAATCCGGAAGAAACTCGAAATTCCAGGCGATACTGCCTCTGCGCGGCAAGGTTCTCAATGTCGAGAAGAGCAGGCTTGACAAGGTCTACACGAACCAGTCGCTGATACCGATAATCCAGGCGCTCGGCTGTGGAATCGGTGAGGAGTTCGATATAAACAAGCTCAGATACGGCAAGATAATCCTCATGGCGGATGCCGATGTCGACGGCTCGCACATACGCATACTGCTGCTGACATTCTTCTTCAGGCACATGAAGAAGTTGATCGAGGACGGACACGTTTTCCTCGCTCAGCCGCCGCTCTACAAGGTGAAGCGCGGAAACCAGGAGAGATACGCTTTCTCGGACGCCGAGAGGGATATGAGGATCGCTGAACTCGGAGGCAACGCCGAGGCTGAGAGATACAAGGGTCTTGGTGAGATGGATCCTGAACAGCTCTGGGAGACGACGATGAACCCGGAGACGAGAACTCTTCTGAAAGTCAACATCGAGGACGCGGTTGCCTGCGATGAGACCTTCTCGATACTCATGGGAGACAAGGTCGAGCCGCGCCGCGAGTTCATCGAACAGAACGCGGTCTACGCGACGAACCTTGATATTTAACATATTATCAACACCGATTTTAATGTTGATTTTTTTCCACAGGCTGTAGAAAAGGCTGTGAAGAATTTAATGAAAGAGCGTGGAATTTAATTTTCGCGCCGATTAAAAGATTCCTTCATTTATAAAAAAAAACGACGCCATGGCTGTTGGAAAATAAATCTACAGACGCGCGGCGCGTGGTGTTGAGAACTGTATAAAAATAAGATCTGTCAACAGCGCACGGAGAAAATTTTCCACCGCGCGGCGATGACCCTGAGAACGGACGAAAGAGTGTTTTGAACGCTCTTCCGTCAAGAAAGGTATTTGAAATTATAATGGAACACAAGGATAAAGATAAACAGGAGAATCTCGAATTCCCGGATCAGAAGATAGTCGGGATAGAGATGCGGCATGAGGTCGAGAACTCGTTCATCGCGTATTCTATGAGCGTCATCATGTCCCGTGCGCTCCCGGATGTCCGCGACGGACTAAAGCCGGTCCACAGGCGTATACTCTACGCTATGTATGAGGATCACCTGACCTACGACAAGGCGTTCCGCAAGTCGGCGACGACGGTCGGAAACGTGCTCGGACGCTATCATCCGCACGGTGACTCAGCGGTTTACGATACGATGGTGCGTCTCGCTCAGCCCTTCTCGATGAGATATCCGCTGATCGAGGGACACGGAAACTTCGGTTCGGTCGACGGAGACCCCGCGGCGGCTTACCGTTATACCGAGGCGAGACTCGCGAAGCTCTCGAACGAGATGATGTCGGATATCGACAAGAACGTCGTCGACTTCGACCCGAACTTCGATAACCGCCTGAAAGAGCCGAGAGTACTCCCGTCGCGTTTCCCGAACCTGCTCGTGAACGGCTCGATCGGTATTGCTGTCGGTATGGCGACATATATCCCTCCGCACAACCTCGGCGAGGTCATCGACGGAACGATATATCAGATGGAGAACCCGGACTGCACGGTGAGGGACCTCATGCAGTTCATAAAAGGACCGGATTTCCCGACCGCGGCGACTCTTTACGGCTCGAACGGCATATATGAGGCGTACTCGACCGGACGCGGAAGGGTCATGGTCCGCGCGAAGTGCAATATCGAGGAAGAGAAGCACCGTATCGTCGTCACCGAGATACCTTATCAGGTGAACAAGAGTATGCTCGTCGAGTCGATGGCGGCGCTCGTCAAGGACAAGCGCGTCGAGGGCATCACGGATATCCGCGACGAGTCCGGACGGGACGGAATGCGCATCGTCGTGGATTACCGCCGCGATGCCAACGGTCAGGTCATACTGAATCAGCTCTACAAGTACACCCAGCTTCAGGATACCTGCGCGTTCAATATGCTCGCGCTCGTCGACAACGTGCCGCGCGTGCTGAACCTCAAGCAGATACTCGGTTATTATATAAAGCATCAGGAAGACGTCATAACCCGCCGCATAAAGTTCGACCTTGAAAAGGCGAAGCGCGAGGCGCATATCCTCGAGGGTCTGCGTATCGCGACCGACAATATCGACGAGGTCATTGAGATCATAAAGAAGTCCGCGTCGATACCGGACGCTAAGGAAAAGCTGATGGCGCGCTTTGAACTTGATGATATACAGGCTCAGGCGATAGTCGACATGACTCTCGGCCGTCTTTCCGGACTCGAGAGACAGAAAGTCGAGGAAAGGCTCGCGAAGCTCTACGCGCTGATCGAGGAGCTGACCGCGGATCTTAACGACGAGGGACGCATCAAGGAGATCATCAAGACCGAGATGCTCGAGATAAAGGCGAAATTCGCAGATCCGCGCCGGACCGAGCTTGTCGCCGCTGAGGACGATATCGTCTATGAGGATCTCATCGAGCGCCACACCTGTGTCGTCACGATGACTCACGGCGGATACATCAAGCGTCAGCCGGCGGATACCTACTCGGCGCAGAAGCGCGGCGGAAAGGGCATCATCGGCATGGCGACCAAGGAAGAGGATTACGTCGAGGACGTCATCGCCGCGAACAGCCACGCTCTTCTCATGTTCTTCACGAACACCGGCAAGGTTCATACCAGAAAGACCTATCAGATACCCGAAGCCGGAAGAACCGCGAAGGGCTCGAATATCGTCAATATTCTCGAGCTTGAGGCGGGCGAGAAGGTCACGGCGATAATCTCTGTCCCGGGCTTCAGCGATAATGAGTATCTGTTCATGGTGACAAAGCGCGGCATCGTCAAGAAGACGCTGCTCTCCGAGTTCGAGTACCAGAGGAAGGGCGGAAAGATCGCGCTGACACTCGACGACGGGGACGAGCTTGTCTATGTAAAGCACACGAGCGGAAACGACGATATCATAATCGCGACTCACGACGGTCTCTCCGCGCGCTTCGGCGAGGAGGACGTCCGCCCGATGGGACGCGGCGCGCGCGGCGTCAAGGGCATGACCCTCTCGGACGGCGATTATATCGTCGGCTGCGCGGTCATCTCGGAGGACAAGGCGCTTCTCACGATAACCGAGGGCGGCTTCGGAAAGCGCTGTGAGTTCGACAACTTCTCGGCGCACAACCGCGGCGTCAAGGGCGTTATGTGCCACGGCATCAGCGAGAGAACCGGCAAGCTCGCAGGTATTGTTGCTGTCGGCGAGAGCGACGACATCATGATGATAACGAACGACGGAACAATAATCCGCACACCAGTGTCCGGCATACCGTTCTACGGCAGAAGCGCGGGCGGCGTCATAGTCATGAGGCTGTCCGAGGGCTCGTCACTTGTGAACTTCGCGAGACTCGAGAACGACGAGGAGCTCGAGGCTGAGGGCATGGCGTCGGACGAGGGAACCGCTGCGATAGCTCCGGCGGAATCCGACGAAAAGGTCGATCCGACCGAGGATGAGATAGATCTCGGCGGAGGCGCCGGAAACAAGCCGGACGAGGACGATGATATCTGATAACGGAGACTCATCCGAACACGCATCCTGAAAGGACGGTATTCCATGAAATTCAGAGGAAAGGTGACGGCGGCGCTTGCCGTCGTCATCGCGGTGTCGCTTTTCGCTCTCGTGTCCTGCGGGGCAAAGAACGACGCCGAGATACTATCCGCTCTGTCCGAAAAGTATCCGAAGGCGCTGTATCTCGCGGAGGTCATCTACGACGATGTTCTCCCGCATGAGGCGGAGCCGTCGAGCGGAAAATATTACGCTGTTTCCGATGATTCGGAGATACAGTCGATAAACGATCTGAAAAACGCTCTCGGTGAGGTATACACGCAGTCGTATATAAAGGTCCTCGAGAACACCGCGCTGAACGGCGCGACGAGCGACGACGTGTCGATCTCGGCGAAGTTCATCGAGAAGGACGGGAAGCTGTATGTCAACCCGGAATCGACCGAGCATTTCGGCGAGCCGACCGAGCTTGATCTTTCGACGGCGAAGGTCGCGAGATCGAGCCGCTTCAAGGCTGAGGTCACGGTCGAGCGCGACGGCGAGACTTTCTACATCCTGCTTGAGAAATACGACGGCGAGTGGCTGATCGATTCGTCGATCTGGTGATCAACGTTCACCCATGAATGGTGCACTTTGGTATCCGGGACACAAAAATCCGACGTTGTTCTGATTTATTTTCCCGAAAGTACTTGAAATCCGCGCGGATATAGTGTATAATAGTATCCGTAAAGAAAATATGTTCGCGTAAAAACTCTGTTTTGGCGCGATCTGTATACATTTTGTTCTCCCGAAATCAAAACGAGAAAGGCATGGTAAAAAATATGAAGGGTAAATCACCGTCCAAGCCCGTACCGGTACATATCACCGACGCGGATGAGAAGAAAAAGGCCATAGAGGGCGCTATCGGTCAGATAGAGAAGAATTTCGGCAAGGGCGCTATAATGCGCATGGGCGAGGCTCCGGAACTGGAGGTCAGCGCCATTTCGACGGGTTCCCTGACCCTCGACCTAGCTCTCGGCATCGGCGGAGTTCCGCGCGGAAGAATCGTCGAGATATACGGCCCGGAGTCATCCGGTAAGACGACCGTCGCGCTGCACGTCGTCGCGGAAACCCAGAAGTCCGGCGGCGAGGCGGCTTATATCGACGTCGAGAACGCTCTCGACCCGGTATACGCGAAGGCGCTCGGCGTCGATATAGACAGGCTTCTCGTTTCGCAGCCGTCGAGCGGCGAGCAGGCGCTCGATATTGCCGAGGCGCTTATAAGATCCGGTGCTATTGACGTAGTCGTTGTCGACTCGGTCGCGGCGCTCGTCACACAGCAGGAGATCGAGGGCGATATGGCGGCGTCCCATGTCGGTATGCAGGCACGACTCATGTCTCAGGCGCTCAAGAAGCTCTCGAGCGCGGTAGCGAAGACAAACTGCGTCATCATATTCATAAACCAGCTTCGTGAGAAGATCGGCGTCATGTACGGAAACCCGGAGACTACCCCGGGCGGACGCGCGCTGAAGTTCTACGCGTCGGTCAGAATAGACATCCGCCGCGCGGAGCAGCTCAAGGAAGGCAACGAGATCTACGGAAACCACATCAAGTGCAAGATCGTCAAGAACAAGGTCGCTCCGCCTTTCAAGACCGCGGAGTTCGATATCCTTTACGGCAAGGGAATCGCGCGCTCGGGCGAGATCGTCGAGATCGGTATCCAGCTCGGCATCATCCAGAAGAGCGGCTCGTGGTTCTCCTACGGCGACCAGCGCATAGCGCAGGGCAAGGAGAACACGAGAAAGTACCTCGAGGCGAACCCCGCGCTTATGGAGGAGATAGCGGACAAGATCAAGTCGAAGCGCGACGACGTCGAGCAGATGCTCGCGAAGGACTACGGCGAGGATGTCGAGGAGGACGCTGAGGACAGCGTCGATCCGGACGACGAGGAGCTCGATATCAGGATCCTCGACACTGACGATTCGACTGAGGAATAAGTCTGAAAATAAATTTTCAGACTAAATAGTTTGTACGAAAGGCATGGTCATAATGGGCGGTCTGCTCATTTATATCGCCGCGCTGACGCCGAAGCGCATGGGCGAGGAAGCGGAGCTTGAGATAAATATCGAGAGGGAGATCCCATCCGGGGACGACCCGTCGGTCATGACACTCCGCCGCGAGACAAGGCGGCTCACCGTGTCGGCGAAGATGCTGTTTGAGATCGGAAATATCGGCGTGAATGTGCTCCCGTACAAGCTGACGCGTGAGCAGTTCGATATTCTCGAGTATGACGAGAAGCTGTGGGAGGCGGTCAAGAAGGGCTATGACCTTCTGTCCTACGGCGACAATACCGAGAGACGGCTCGTCGGAAAGCTCCGCGAGCGCGGGTTCGATCAGTATGTAGCCGAGGACGCCGCCGCTTATATAGTAAAAGAGGGCGGCATCGACGAGGCGGATCAGCTTGAACGGTTTGTCACGTCGCTCGCTGAAAAGAAGCATTACGGTCCGTCGAGGATACGTCAGGAAGTCATGCGTCACGGCTTTTCAAGAGACGTTGTCTCGGAGAGACTGTCTGAGCTGCTTGACGGGATTGATTTCTACGAGCAGCTGATGTACGTGCTGCGCCGCAAGTGCGACATATCAATGCTTGACGACATGAAATACAGACAGAAGCTCTACGCCGCGATGATGCGTCAGGGGTATGGCTTTTCGGACACGAAGGACGCCATTGCTGACCTTATAGAAGAAAACAACGAAAACGAATAATTATTTTTTAAGGAAGATTTTACAGTAATGAAGGATAAGATAAAGGTCTTCTTCGTCTCGCTCGGATGCCCGAAGAACCAGCTCGACACGGAGGTCATGCTCCGCGAGCTGTATGATGAGGGAATTGAGATAGTGAGCGAGGATTTTGAGGCGGACGTCGTCGTCGTCAACACCTGCGCGTTCATTGAGAGCGCGAAGCAGGAGTCGATCGACAACATAATCGACATAGGCTGGCTCAAGAAGAACCGGTCGCTCAAGGGCATTGTCGTGACCGGATGTCTCGCGGAGCGCTACCGCGACACCATATTCGACGAGCTCCCGGAGGTTGACGCCGTTCTCGGAGTCGGAAGCATACACAACATAGTCAAGGCGGTCAAGGAAGCCGCGAAGGGCAAGCGCTATTCCTCGTATGAGGACAAGGAGACGGTGAGGCTCGGCGGTGAGCGTATCATCACGACGCCGGAATATTACGCGTACTTAAAGGTCGCGGAGGGCTGCGACAATCGCTGCACCTATTGCGCGATACCGTCGATACGCGGGCATTTCCGAAGCCGCCCGATGGATGAGCTTGTCGAGGAGGCGAAAAATCTCGAGAAACTCGGCGTGAAGGAGTTGTGCGTCATAGCGCAGGACACCACCCGTTACGGCTCGGATCTTTACGGTGAGTACAAGCTGCCGGAGCTGCTCGACCGTATCACGAAGGAGACCTCAATCCCGTGGATACGCATAATGTACTGCTATCCGGACAAGATCACGGACGAGCTCATCGCGACGATCCGGGATAATCCGCGCGTGCTCAAGTATATCGACCTTCCGATACAGCATATATCGGACGATATCCTCAGGCGTATGAACCGGCGCGGAGACGGCAGACTGGTGCGCGAGGTCGTGAAGAAGCTCCGCGACAGCATTCCTGGTGTGATAATCAGAACTACCGTCATAGTCGGCTTCCCGGGCGAGACCGAGGAGGAGTTCAACGAGCTCTGTGAGTATGTGAAGGAAGCGAAGTTCGACAGGCTCGGCGCGTTCACCTATTCCCGCGAGGAGGGGACTCCGGCGTATGATTTCCCGGATCAGATCGACGAGCAGGTAAAGCAGGACCGCTGCGACATAATCATGGACGAGCAGAACCGTATCAGCGCGGAGCTCAACGAGAAGCGCATAGGTTCGGTGATGGATGTCCTCTGCGAGGGATATGATCCTGTGTCCGAGGCGTATTTCGGACGCAGTGAGAATGACGCGCCGGAGATAGACGGAAAGGTCTATTTCAAGGCGCCGAAAAACAGCGTTCGGGACGGCGAGATGGTAAGAGTGAAGATCACCGAGGCGGTCGACTATGACCTCGTCGGCGACAAGATATAAAGGAGGAAACGACAGTGAATCTTCCGAATAAGCTCTCGCTCGCGAGAGTAATCATGGTCCCGGTCTTCATGATCGTGATAGCGCTCCCGGAGAGCGTCATGCCGGACGTCTGGTCGCGGATTATCGGAACGGCGATATTCATCCTGACGGCGCTCACAGATATGCTCGACGGAATGATCGCGAGAAAGTGCAATATGATCACCGACTTCGGTAAGTTCATCGACCCGCTGGCGGACAAGTTCATGATCTTCGGCGCTATGCTCGTGATACTCTATAAGTATGAGTACATCCGCCCGGTGTTTCTCTGGGTCGCGCTGATCGTCATCTTCCGTGAGCTCGCGGTAACGTCTATGAGAATGATCGTCGCGAGCAATGCGCACGTGGTCGTCGCCGCGGCGTGGCTCGGCAAGGTCAAGACCGTCACACAGATGCTTTGTGTCATAACGATACTTCTCGAGCCCGTTATCGTTCCGGAGACCGCCGCTATCGCGGATATGCACATCTTCAGCTATGTAACAATGGCTCTGATGACCGTGATGACCGTCTGGTCCGGGGCAAGCTATCTTAAATCATATTGGAAATATCTTGATCCGACGAAATAAAAAACGCAGAAATGATTCCCGTGAAGAGAAATAACTCTCTTCGCGGGATTTTTTTAAGTAACGAAACACTTTCGTAACTTTGCGAAAATGTTTCGCTTGAAAACTATTGAAATGATCTTTTGTGTATGCTATAATACAGATAGTAAACCAGTTCAGGAGGACAAATATGGATATTAATTACAGGAAAAACGGAGCCGCGGAGATAAACGGGATGATAAGAGCCGCGGTTGATGACGGAAGCCGTACAACTGTTGTCAAAGGAAACTATGAAATAGAGGAAACTGTAGTAATTCCCTCTGATTTCACGCTGATACTTGACGGATGCAGGCTCAGGATGGCGGACGGGACATTATGCAATATGTTCACGAACGCGGCGAGACTTTCGACGAAGGCTCATATCCCGGAGGGCGCGGACCACAACATCGTGATCGAAGGACGCGGTAACGTCTCTCTCGATGGCGGCAATTTCAACGGGCTCGCGGAGCGCAATCATTCGAAGGACGGCAGACCGCACATCAGTGTCAACAACATGATACTCTTCGCGAACGTCGACGGGTTCAGGATAACCGGGCTTCATATCGAGAATCAGCGCTGGTGGGCGATGAATTTCGTGTTCTGCCGTCACGGGTTGATACGGGAAATCGATTTCCGATCGGATTACAGGATGATTGACGACGACGGCAATTTCGTTTACGGACTCAGCTGGGATAAGCACCACGGGCATGAGGGTGTGTATATCAAGAATTCCGACGGCATCGACCTGCGCACCGGATGCCACGATATCGTGATCGAGAACATAACCGGATTCACCGAGGACGACACGATAGCGCTCACTGCGTTGAACGGAACGACCGAAAAGCTGAACCATGTCGAAGGTCTGCCGACCGGGATACATAACGTTATCATCAGAGACGTCAACGCTGCTTCCTTCTGCGCGATAGTCAGACTGCTGAATCAGGGCGGACCTAAGCTCTACAACATACTGATAGACGGTGTCGTAGACGCCTCCGCCGATGTCGACTATCTCGACCGCGGGGAGACCGGAATCAGGATAGGCGACGCGTATGAGGGCTACGGCGGAAGACAGCCCACCTTCGACGAGACCTTCAACATAACCGTGAGAAATGTCTATTCCCGCGCGAAGGCGGCGATCAGGCTTTCAGGCTGCGTAAGAAAGCTGAAGCTCGACAATATTTCGACGTTTGATGATGGCGGCGGAATGATACTCGACGGCAGAGCGCAGATTGCGGAGTGATTGAAAATGAACATCGATATAACAGACCGCGGAGCCGTTCCCGGCGGGAAAGTGCTCTGTACGGCGGAAATACAGCGCGCGATAGATGACTGCAACGCGTCAGGCGGCGGGCGGGTCACTGTGCCGCCCGGCGTTTTCCTCACCGGAACGATATGGCTGAGGGACAATGTCGAGTTACATCTTGAGCACGGTTCGGTCCTGAAGGCGAGCGCGGACATGAACGATTACAACGCGCTCGATGCCTATCCGCAGAACTACGGCTGCGACGCCGAAATGTGGGTCGGAAAGCATCTTATCATCGTGCACGAGACGACCGGAACGGCGATTACCGGAACCGGAACGATTGATGGGAGCGGAGATGCCTTTTACGGCGAGCCTGACATACGTCCGAGATATTACTGGAAGGATGGTCTTGCGCTTGCGAAAGACCCGAAGGTTATGCGTCCGGGACAGCTCGTATGCTTTATCGAGTGCGACGATGTGACGGTTCGCGACGTGAAGCTTACAAATATGCCTTGCTGGGGACTGTTCCTGCTCGGTTGTGAGAACGTTACTATACAGGGGCTCCGGGTATTCAATGACAAGACACACGCGAACACTGACGGCATAGATATCGACACCTGCCGTCACGTGACGGTTTCAGACTGCGTCATCGACACCGGAGACGACGCTATAGCAATCCGCGGCTGCGCGCACCGCGTGATAAAGAAGAAAATTACTGCCTGCGAGTATGTGACGATAACGAACTGCACTCTCGCGTCGTCGGCGTGTCTGTTCCGTGTCGGGGTCGGTCAGGGGACTATACGTCATGTCCGCGCGTCGAACCTCACTCTCGAGAGGGGCGAGGCGGGAATGTGTTTCCAGACAGATTTCGACGGACACGGGCGCGTGAATATCGAGGACGTGAATTTTTCTGGTGTTTCCGCGTATGGGGTCAGCTATCCGGTCATAATTTGGGAGGGAAACGGCGCGAACGTCCGCGATATCACGATAGAAAACTACCGTGCTTGGTGTATGGGCAGTCTGCGGATGAACGCCGCTCATAGGGACACGGTCAGCGGGATAACGCTGAGAAACTGCGATTTCAGGATCATCGACAGTCCTTTTGAAATGACTGAAAACGTGAAGAATATGCGCGGAAGGTATCTCTGCGAGGCAAGCAATATAAATGAACTGATCTTTGAGAATCTGAGAATCCTCTGTGACGAGGAGAGAGCGAAGCTCTGGGACGGAGGGGCACGGATTATGAATTGTACGGGAAAATATGGATTTGAGGGAGAGACGATATGAAGAGGTTTATTTCGATACTGATTTTGGCGGCGCTTCTTGTCGGCTGCGGCGAGACAGCCGTCACACCCGAAACGAAGGATACGACCGACAGCACCGAGTCGGTCGGCGAAGATAGTACGGTTGATATGTCAAAGGTCTGCGAGCTTCCGGACACCGACTGGGAGGGACGCGAGTTCCGCGTGCTTGGGCGCGAGGATCCGACGTACACACAATTCAACAACTTTGAGATTTATGCCGAGAGCGAGAACGGCGATATCGTGAACGACGCAGTCTTCCGCCGCAACACGAAAATCGAGGACAAATACAATGTCAAGATCACCCAGACGCTCGTGAACGAGCCTCAGACTGAGCTTCAGAAGGCGGTTCTCGCTCAGGAGGACCTGTATGATCTCGCGTTCAATGAGGTAAGGAGTATTGGAACACCGACCGTCAACGGGTATTTCTATAACCTGAACGACATAAAGTACATCGATTTCGACAAGACGTACTGGAATCCGGACGTAAACGAGGCGCTCTCTGTCGGGAAGAGCCTGTATTTCACGTCGAGCGACTTCTCCCTGCGCGACAAGAACCGCGTGTATATAATGATATATAATCGTGATATGGTTGAGGCTTACGGTCTTGACGACGTCATAGGCAAGGTTCGTGAGGGTAAGTGGACCTACGATACCATGAGTCAGTACACAAAGACGGTCTATGTTGACCTCAACAGCGACGGACAGATGTCGATTGAGGACAACTGGGGAATAGGTTTCGATTCCCCGCACGGGTGCGAGGCGCTTCTGTTCGGTTTCGGCGGAAGGATGGTGGAGAATATCGATGGAAAGCCGAAAATCGTTATGGACAGCGAGCGGAACGTGAATGCTCTCGACAGGGCGCTTGACCTTGTCGCGGACGGTTTCTATTGTCAGGATCTGAAGAGCAAGGTTGATTATGACTTCAACTCTGTCGCGAGCAATCTTTTTGCAAGCAAACAGGTGCTGTTCACGACGTCGTTCCCGCACTCTCTGAAATCGCGTTCGGAAAAGTGTGATTTCAACTACGGTGTTTGCCCGTTCCCGAAATATGACGAGAATCAGAGCAAGTATCTAAGCATGGCGGATGTCTACGGAATGCTGTTCAGCGTGCCGGTGACTACGCCTGAGCCGGATTTCTCGGGATTCATGCTCGAGGCGCTCTCGAGCGCGTCTGAGGAAGTGCTTTACAACTACTATGAGGTGACCTGCAAAGTGAAGCACACGTATGACGAGGACAGCGCGGAGATGCTCGATCTGATATTTGACGGAATCGTCTACGATCTCGGAATGGTATACAGCAGTCTCGGCATAAGCGAAACGCTCTGGAGCATGTGTGACAGAAAGAAGAACGAGCTTGTGACGAAGTATGCAAAGATAGAGAGCAAGGCAAACCAGAAGATTGGCGAGATAATCGAGTCCTGCGGCTGATAATAAGAAAGTTCCCGGTCTTCGGATCGGGAACTTATTTTGCTTGACAAATCCGCTGTTTTCTGATATAATCAGTATCGGAGGATGATTTTATGGTAGTGAACAACAAAGAAAAATTATTCCATATCGGAATATCACCGTCTGACGGCGCGCCGCTCGCGCTCATCTGCGGGGATCCGGGGAGGGTCAGGCATATTGCCGCGTTGTGCGAGGAGCTGTCGCCGCTCGCGTCGAACCGCGAGTATACGTCTTATTCGGCAAAGATTGACGGGAAAAGGATAATCATCATGTCTCACGGCATCGGCGGACCGTCGACCGCGATCTGCGTCGAGGAGCTTTACATGGCGGGCGTCCGGACGATAATACGTATCGGCACCTGCGGCGGGATGAATAAGAATGTCCGCGCGGAGGACATCGTGATAGCGTCGTCCGCGATCCGTGCCGAGGGTACATCGAGGGAATATCTGCCGGTGGAGTTTCCCGCCGCGGCGGATTTTGAGGTTACAGACGCGCTCAGGAGAGCCGCCGGAGCGCTCGGTCTCGTTTCGCATACCGGCATCGTCCACTGCAAGGACTCGTTTTACGGTCAGCATTCGCCGGAGCGTATGCCGATAGCAGATGAGCTGAAAAATAAGTGGAGGGCGTATATCGCGGGAGGAGCTCTCGCGTCGGAGATGGAGACGGCGGCGCTGTTCTGTGTGTCGTCCTGCCTCGGCATACGCGCCGGAGCGGTGCTCAGGTCGCTCTGGAATCAGGAGATTGCCGCCGCCGGGCTGCCGATGGACGGGAGCAACCCGAAGGATGAGCTTTCCGCCGCGAAGGTCGCCGTCATGGCGGCGAGGGCGCTTGTCTGAGCCTATTTCATGCGGTAGAGTGTTCTCCCGTCGAGGTGTATTACCCGATCATTGAGTATCTCGAGTTTACCATCTTTGCCGTCGACCATGAGGATGCCGTCTGAGTACTCGTATTTTCTGACTGTGTTCCCGACAATTAGCTTTCCGGACGACGTAAACTCATACCTGACGCCGAAACCGTCCCAGACTCCGACAAGCGAGAAGTCATTCTCGGTTGTGGCATCAGTGACAGCGCACTCGGTGGCGTCATAGTCGGAAATCCCGCCCGACGGCTCGTTCTCCGGCGACGGTTCTGACGGCGCGATACTGCCGAGAAACAGCGTGCAGACGAGGAACGCTATTGTTGATATCGATTTTATTATTTCTTCGAACATTTTTGACCTCGGAATAAAAAACTACAGGACTGTGGAAGTCCTGTAGTTATTGTTTTTCGGTTTTGGGGAGTTATGAATGGGAATCACGGCGCGGGAGGTTTAATTTTCTATTGATTTTTCGATCTTATCGATGATCTTGTTTTTTGCTTTTTCGAGAGAGGAGGCAGTGTCCGGCTTGCCTTTGAGAATGGCTCCGCCGATAGAGTTCAGAAAATCAAATGACCAGCCGTAAACTCTTCCGAGGTCAGCGGCGCGGGCACTGGAAACGATCTCAAGCATATCCACAGAGTCGTTGTCGCGAAGTCCCTTATAGCAGAGAGAAATGTAATATACCGGCATAACATCCCTGTAGGAATAGTATGAGAGAGCATCGTAAGCGGCACCGGTTTTTTCGGCATTCTGACTCGTTGAGGGAATCGAGAACATTATCGCTGAACCCATCATGGATTTGTAATTATCCGAAGTGTCAAATTTCGGAGTCGGGAGAATGCCATACTCATCATTCATTTCACGGAAGATATGAGCGTTTCCGATTGACATGACACAGAAAGCCGCGCGCCCGGTCATAAAGAATTTGGCATAGTTGGTTCCTTTTCCGGCAGTGTGACCGTCTCCACTGAACACCGTCGCGAGCTTGTCTATCGCGTCATAGAATTTCTCGTCCGCTCCGGCGAAATATGGCATATCGTTGTTGTCGAGTTTGACGAGACTGCCGGCAGTTGTTGACAGAACGCCGATCCATCCATCGAAGGTGGAGCATCCGAATGTCGAGTTCATTCCGTCATCGTCGGAGTATTTCTCGTCTCCGTTCAGGTTCATGCACTGGACCATGATTTTCAGCATCTCGTCATATGTCCATTTACCGTCCCTGACAAGGTCATATGGCGCTGTTATCCCGTTGCGCTCGAGAAGCGCTTTGTTGAAATAACAGGCGACGGTCATGTCAAAGCTCATCAGGTGAGCCGGGCTGCTCGCGCTGTATAGCGATTTGTTCATTACCAGATTTTCATTGAAATTGGTGTCCCACCACGGGTTGCCGATATCTATCGAGCTGACATCAAGTAAGTTCATCAGATATCCGTTCGCGATGTTCGATGAGAGATTATCCGTCATCAGGAATACAGCGTCGTAGGCGTCCTCACCCGCGGCGGCTACTTTCCGGAAATCCACCTGTGTGTCGTCGCTCGGAGATTCAGTGATTTCAAGAGTGAAATTGAGATCCTTTTCAGCCAGACGGTTCCGGTTGTATATGGCGTCGTTCACGCTGTCGCCTGTTATCTCTTCGTAATCGAGAACCGACATTGTGTTCCACAGACGCCCCCGTGTGTTTAATACGCGGAGAGTAAAACCGCCGAGGTCAACTCCTGCGAAAGGGTCGGCGGCGCTAGTTTCATCAGAGACCGTATCGGTCGTCTGATCCGCCGTCTGTTCATCCGTTGTGTTGTCGCCGCACGAGAAAAGTGTGCTGACAGCCAGAACAGACGCGAGTATAAGACTGATTTTTCTTTTCATGATAGCCTCCGGTAATAAAAGTAGATTTTTATTGACAATCTGAATTCATATATAAATAATACCACATTCACAAGGCAAAAACAAGCCAAATATACTGTGAAAATCAGCCAAATTAATGAAAACACAAAATTATGTTGAAATATTTCCGGAACTATGCTATAATTTATCTGAGGTGAACAGTGTGAAAGCGTATTATGAGAACCCGAGGGAATCACATAATAGGATTGGAATCAGCGCAAGCTACGATTTTCCAGATCATTTTCATACCGCCGTTGAGTTCATTTATATTATTTCCGGGCGCGAGGAAGTGATGGTCAACGGAAGGAGTATGGTTCTTGAGAGTGGAGGTGCGTCTATAGCATTTCCATACCAGGCTCATGGATATAGAAAGATTGCAGAATGTGAGAAGTTCTATTTTATAGTTCCGGCGTATATACTGGAGTTTACCAGCAAAAACCTTTCTCGAGCAGTTCCTGAAACTCCTTTTTTTCAATATACAGGTGACGATCGGTTGTTCTTTGAGGCACTAATGTCGTCGCTGATAAATGATGTACGAAGCGGTCGATGTCTGTCAGACAACGATCCGGCTGTATGCATGGACGAGATGATAAGAAGCGCTATAAATGCTGATTTGCGTGACTATTATACCGAGATCATCCGCGCCATGATATTGTTCCACATGGAGCATACCGGATACGGTGAGAACGCCGAACAATCTTCCGGAGATCAGTTGTTTCAACGGATAATGTTGTATCTTGACGCGCATTATGACGACTGCGACTTTTCAACAGAAAAAGCCGCGCGTGAGATAGGCATTTCAACACAGTATCTGTCACTGCTGATCAGACGCAATACCGGCTTCACATTGACCGAGCATCAGAGAAATTTGCGGGTTGCCAAGGCGCTGCGGCTTCTCTGCCGGGCAGATATGACCGTGTCACAGATAGCACTTGAGAGCGGGTTTTCATCGATCCGCACATTCAACCGTGTATTCGCTGAATCGGTTGGAGTGACTCCGAGGGAATACAAAAAAGATATAGGAAAACACATACAGTGAAAATAAAACCTGTGGACTACGATGAAGCGTGTCACGGGTAATAACTGTTAATTCAGTTATTACCCAGTGAGTGGACAATGTATAAATTGACGTTCTTTTCAAGACGATAGATTGCAATTGTGAATTACGACAATATATCAAAATTTACATTGACAATGCGGAAAATGTGTGATATACTATCAGTGAAATGAGTTGCCTGGATTATATGTTGCTAATCAATTAGCATAATGCCAGCTATTGTCAAGGTGTTAGCGTAAATCCGACGATATCTACTACTCTGATATAGACGTTGGCGTTTATTACGCTTATAGCGAATGGCATATTTGACAGACATCTTGAATTCTCAAACCGCTTCGCCATGAATCTGATTTCACTGAAACTCAGTCGTATTGCCGTACCGCTTCTTGTTTTCGCGCTTGCGGAGATTATGCGACGGTCTGAAAAGAAGATTAGGATTGTGATTGCCGCGTACTTATCCGGAATTGTTTATGGTGTCGCGTATGTTTTGTATTGTGCTGTGAGCAAAGTGGAAATACTGTTCTGGGAAGACAATATTTTCGGAATATTTTTCTGGATGTCGGTGTTTATTTATATCATCTCGCGAGTATCCTGCGCGATGAAAGCAAAGGATAAGAAAAGTGTGCTGACATATATGCTTGTCCTCATCACCGCGCTGATCATTTCGGTTGCCACCGCTGTTTTTTATATTGAACCGGATATCATTGCCATCCCTGATAGTATTTCTATGGATATTATAAAGAACGCGGCGCGTGTGCTGTTGATGTCACCGCTTGTTATACGCAGAGGCGTTGGTATGGTTATAATGGGTGTACTGTTTTATTTGGTCAGGGACAGAAGATACCAATGTCTCATATATCTTGCTTTCTGCGTGTTTTCGCTTGTTGGCGCTTTGTACGGTGTCAATGGGTACTGGCACGATTCATATCAGTATTACATGATTCTCGCGCTCCCACTCATCTTTTTTTACAGAAAAGAACGCGCCTGAAAACAAAACAGAATAAAAGCTCCGGCAGACCTCGTATGAAGTCTGCCGGAGTTCTTCTGTTCAGTTAAACCGTAACCCTGAGAAATTACTTCTCTTCGTCCGGTGCGTAAAGCGTAACGAGCTTCTTGAGTCTCTCGTACTTAGCCTTAGCGTTCTTCTCGGCCTTGCCGAAGAGCATATCCGCGCGCTCCGGGAACGCGAGTGCGAGGCGGCTGTAACGGGTCTCGGACTTGATGAAGTCGACATAGCTTGCGGTCGGCTCCTTGGAGTCGAGAGTGAAGGGGTTCTTGCCTTCAACCTTGAGAGACGGGTTGAAGCGGAACATCTGCCAGTAACCGGCGTCAACGGCGCGCTTCATCTCGAGCTGGCAGTTGGTCATGCCGCCCTTGACACCGTGCATTTCGCAGGGTGCGTAGCCGATGACGATGGACGGTCCCGGATAAGCCTCAGCCTCAGCGAGAGCCTTCAGCGTCTGGTTCATGTCGGCGCCCATAGCGATCTGTGCGACATAGACGTAGCCGTAGGACATCGCGATCTCAGCGAGATTCTTCTTGCCTATTGCCTTGCCCGCTGCGGCGAACTGCGCGACCTGACCGATGTTGGAGGCCTTGGATGCCTGTCCGCCGGTGTTGGAGTAGACCTCGGTATCGAAGACCA
>URCP01000005.1 GCA_900546315.1 uncultured Eubacteriales bacterium | reverse complement strand
GCTGATGCTTCTCACCGGAAAGTGGGATAAGGCTGGAGTTTACACGGTCGAGGAGTTCGATCCGGATCCGTACCTTGACGCTCTCTCGAAGTACGGTCTTCCGTTCAGCGAGACATTCTCACCGGTGACCGTCGACTGATGACAAGGGACAACCTCCGCACCCCGTGCTACGTGATCTCGGAGAGCGCGCTGAGACACAACGGGGAGATAATAAAGGGTCTGCGTGAGCGCACCGGGTGCCGTGTCCTGCTCGCCCAGAAGTGCTTTTCGAACTATGAGGTCTACGATATCCTCTCGGAGTATCTCGACGGCACGGAGGCGAGCGGGCTTTTTGAGGCGAAGCTAGGACATGAGAAGATGCCCGGTCGGGAGTGTCATGTCTTCTCCGCCGCGTACCGTTCTGACGAGTTCGATGAGATACTTGAATACGCCGATCATATAGTCTTCAACAGCCTGTCGGAGCTTGAGAGATACGGCGAGAGGGCAAAGGCGGCGGGAAAGAGCGTAGGTCTGCGCCTGAACCCGGAGTGCTCGACTCAGGACGGACATGAGATATATGATCCATGCGCGCCCGGAAGCCGTCTCGGGACAAGGCTTGACGAGTTCGCTTCTCTCTCTCCTGAAAAGTTCCGGAAGCTGTGCGGAATGCTCGACGGCGTACATTTCCACACCCTGTGCGAGCAGGACAGCGACGCGCTTGAGACTACTCTTGACGCTGTGGAGTCGCGTTTCGGTTTTCTCTTCGACCTTCCGGGGCTCCGGTGGATAAACTTCGGCGGCGGGCACCACATCACGCGGGATGGGTATGACATTCCGAGGCTTGAGAGGTGCATTGAACGGATGAAGAAACGCGGGCTCGAGGTATATCTCGAACCCGGAGAGGCTGTCGCGCTGAACGCCGGAGTGCTGATCTCGACCGTGCTTGATATCCGTCCCGCCGACAGAACCGGGATACCGACCGCGATAATCGACGCGAGCGCCGCCTGCCATATGCCGGACGTGATCGAGATGCCGTACAGACCGCCGCTTGATGGCGCTTCAGACGAGTTGCCGGTGAAGTTTAGAATCGGTTCCCAGACATGTCTCGCCGGGGACGTCATAGGCGTCTACGGCTTCGCGGAGCCGCTCAGGGTCGGCGACCGTCTGACTTTCGGCGACATGGCGATCTACACGATGGTTAAGACGCACACTTTCAACGGAATGCCGCTTCCGGATATAGTCATTGAACGTGAGAATGGCGTGTGCGAGGTTCTGAGACGGTTTGGATATGAAGATTTCTTTTCACGTCTGTGAATCGTATATTGCGATAAACGAGTAATAAAGCGGCTTCAAAAACCGTTATTATTTATTTAATCGGCAGTAAATCATGCTATCAGTTTGTATATAACGCATATATAAAAAAGGCTATTGACAATCCCGGAAATGTGTGTTATAATTTTAACACAAGATAAAAACCGGAATCACCCGGAGTAAAAGATTTGAAAGGAAGTCATACACTATGGCAAGATTCACTTTACCGAGAGACATTTACCACGGAAAGGACGCGCTTGACGCGCTGAAGACCTTCGAGGGCAAGAAGGCTATCGTATGTACGGGCGGCGGAAGCATGAAGAGATTCGGTTTCCTCGACAAGGTCGTGAACAACCTGAAGGAAGCGGGAATGGAAGTTCAGCTCTTCGAGGGCATCGAGCCTGACCCGTCTGTCGAGACGGTCATGCGCGGCGCGGACGCCATGCTTAAGTTCCAGCCTGACTGGATAGTCGCTATCGGCGGAGGTTCGCCTATCGACGCGGCGAAGGCAATGTGGATCAAGTACGAGTATCCGGAAGTCACCTTTGAGGATATGTGCAAGGTCTTCGGAATCCCGAAGCTCCGCAGAAAGGCTCATTTCTGCGCTATCTCCTCGACGTCCGGCACGGCTACCGAGGTCACGGCTTTCTCGATCATAACCGACTATTCGAAGGGCATCAAGTACCCGATCGCTGACTTCGAGATCACGCCGGATGTCGCGATTGTCGACCCCGAGCTCGCCGAGACCATGCCGCAGAAGCTCGTCGCTCATACCGGTATGGACGCCATGACGCACGCTATCGAGGCTTATGTCTCGACCGCTAACTGCGATTTCACCGATCCGCTCGCTCTGCACGCGATTGAGATGATTCAGCGCGACCTTGTGAAGTCCTACAACGGAGACATGACCGCCCGCGACAATATGCACAACGCGCAGTGCCTCGCCGGAATGGCGTTCTCGAACGCTCTGCTCGGTATCGTTCATTCGATGGCACATAAGACCGGCGCTGCTTTCGCGGACTACGGCGCACATATCATCCACGGAGCCGCGAACGCGATGTATCTCCCGAAGGTCATCGCTTTCAACGCGAAGGACGAGACCGCGAAGAAGCGTTACGCTTACATTGTCGACAGAATGGGAATCGCCGACAAGAGCGCGTCGGACGACGACAAGGTCAAGGCTCTCATCGCGTACCTGCGCGGCATGAACGACGAGCTGAAGATCCCGCACAGCATCAATCACTACGGCAAGGACAGCTACCCGACCGAGACCGGCTTTGTACCGGAGAACGTCTTCCTCGAGAGACTCCCGGAGATCGCGAAGAACGCCATCGCCGACGCCTGCACCGGCTCCAACCCGCGTCAGCCCTCGCAGGAGGAGATGGAGAAGCTGCTCAAGTGCTGCTACTATGACACTGAGGTTGACTTCTGATTGTCTGAATCTGAAAACAGCGTGAAGTGAACAGCGCCCCGACACGAGAGTGCCGGGGCGTTTTGTTTCATATCGTTCAGTTCTGTCTTGACTTTTGACGCTCTGAATGGTATAATAGAAGCTGAAAGAGATCAGTTTCCGAGCGCGGCGTATTCTTCAGTCAGCTTCTTCAGACCTTCGTTGACACTTGTCTCGATTTTCGCGTATTCTGACGCGATGTTGGTCTTTTTGTCCCTTATCATGTTGCGGAAGAGATACGGGAGATTTGAGAGCTCGCCGGAGTGAAGGATAGAGAAGTCGTACATACGTCCGTTCATGATGATGTCGAGCATCGCGACCGACTGCTCGTCGCGGGCGTATTTCGAGGTCAGCGCGACGTCATAGTACGCGGGGACGACCGAGAAGTGGTTCTCCCTCGTGAGCGCCTCGGTTACTCTGCCGACAAATTCGGTGTCCTGAACCGTCTTCGGCACAGACAGAAGCGAGTAGTTGTCCATCGAGTTTGAGTAGTAGTTTTTCTGATTTTCGTCGAACTTCGGGTACGGGAGGATGCCGTAATCGTCCTTCATCGCTCTCAGGGTGCTGAACGAGTTGTTTATCCATGTGGTCAGGAACGCGGTGTTTCCGTCCGCGAAGACCTTGATTTCCTCGCCGCCGCCGCTTGCCAGGTAGGTCTTGGTGTCGTAGTAGAGCGAGTAGACCTTCTCTATCGCGGTCTGTGTCTTTCCGAGGTCTATGCACGCGGCAGGTGAACCTTTGTCATCCTTTTTGATCAGCGGGATATCGAACGCCGCGGTCCACGCGTCGAGGTTTGTTACCTTGTCCGCCGCGAAGCCGTAGGAGTCGCCCTCGTCCGTCTTTCCGTCGCCGTTTATGTCCTGATACATATCCTTTGACAGGTCGATCAGCGTGTCTATAGTCCATTTTCCGTCAAGTACGGTCTGGTAGAGATCCGGGAACTGGTTAGCCTCGGCGATGCGCTGATTGAAGAACACCGCGTAGGACAGAAGAAGTGTGGTGATCGACAGGTCTCCGACCGCGACGAACTGGTTGCCGTTTATGTTGAACGCCTCGTTGGCGTCAGTGACCCACCATTCCTTCGAGAAGTCGACGACCGGGACGTTCTTCCATGAATAGTAGAAGCCCTGAAGCGCGGGCCCGCCCGCGAGCCATGTATAGACGGCGGTAAGGTCGTATACATCGTCGCCCGCCATAAGGTTCTTCGATATATCCGACACCTGAACCGTCTCGCTTTCGGACGGTACTGTCTTTATCTTTACGTTCAGATAATCCTCGACCTTGAGGTTGCGGTTGTAGACGGCGTCGTTGCAGACGTCCCCGTTCTCTTCCTCGACCCACATTTCGTCCTCGTATTTCTTGTTGACCGAGATATGGAAGTCACGTCCGCCGTAGTCTTTTTTCTCGAGGTCGTAGAGCGGGGATGTGGTTTCACCGGAGGTTGTTTCTGTGGACTGCTCCTGACCGTCCGTAATGTCATTGTTTCCGGATGGTGTGCTGCCGCAGGACGCGCTCGCCGTGAGTATGGCGGCAAGAAGAAGCATGGAGGTTGCGCGTTTCATGTTGATATTCATTTTTGTGTTCCTTTCCTTTATTTTTGTGTTCTGTCGTTCCGGCACAATATAGTATACAAAAATTATACCAGTTAAAAGCGCAAAAGTCAATGAATCAATCACGCCGGATATGAACTATTTGAAACAAATGAGGTGAGAAAAATAACAGACCCGAAATACGATGTGAATTTCTTTCCGGTAGTCGATCGCGAAAGGGAGCTCCCTGTATACGCAGTCGGAATCGGCGCCGGACATGAGCAGGAGGAGCTGACCATAGGAAACTGGATGGGTATCAATGTGCTCCATCTCCACATGACGGTCAGCGGCTGCGGCGTCATATACCACGAAGGAAAAAGATACATTCTTCCGATAGGCACGATGATGTACACGCCGCCAAAAGTCACGCCGCATATAGCGCCCGCTCCCGGCGGCTGGATTGACAACTGGGTTACAATATTTTTGGGGGATCTCAGTCCGGGAAGCAGCATACTCTCACTTGGCGACAAGCTGCGCATATTCCGCCCGGAGAACCCGAACGAGATAAACAGGATGTACGAGACGATCAACCGCGAGCTTACGTCCGGAACGCTTCACGGAAGGCTTATGGCGGCGGCAGAGGCTTACAGGATGATATGCGCGGTCATATCCTGCCTCGAGGAGAACAGCGATGAGAGCCTGACCGACAGCCTTGTCGTCTCTGACGCCGTGAACTACATACACGCGCACGTGAGCGAGAATATAACGCTCAGCGACCTATGTGCCGTCTGCCGCGGGATAAGCCCGCAGTACCTGTGCCGACTTTTTAAGCGCTACATGGAAATGCGCCCGGTCGAGTACATAAGGAAGGTCAGAATATCCCGCGCGAAGAAGCTCCTGTCAAACACTGATCTGCCCGTCCAGGAGGTAGCCGCGAGGTGCGGTTTCGAGAACGCGACATACTTCTACCGCTGCTGGAACAAGACGGAAAAAGAATCCCCCGCGGAGTACCGGCGGGGGCATAAGGGAATATTCGTGTGACTGAGGAAATCCGGTTTGTTCAGCGTATCCCTGAAATTTTCGCCGCGGTCTCGTTCCAGAAGACATCGAGCATTCCGATATATCCGGGTCTCCACGGCTTGTTTCTTCCGCAGTAGTGGATAACGGCGGAGTTCTCCCGCACCCAGTCCACGCTCATCTTATGGCTGGTGAGCAGGCGGAGCGCGAAGAGGCGCTCGGTCATGTTGTAGCGGTACGGGTCGAGCGGGAGGATGTCCTCGCCGTAAAGACCGCTTATTATGTCCTGATCCGGCAGGACGAGCGAGCGGCGGTGCTCCTCTATGAAGTCGTAGACGTCATCGACGTTCTGCTCCGCGCGGAGCTTCCGGAGGTTCATCAGCATGACTCCGGAGTTTATGTACGGGTCGGATTCGTCCATGTCGAGCCGCTTTTCGTTGACCTTCTGCATCAGCCGCCTGACGTGTGAGGCGGCGGCGAACATATAGCCGTCCATGTCGGTACTGTAAAGCCCGGCGATACTGCGGTTCACGATGAGGTCGGGGTCGAGGTAGAGTATGCGGTCGAGGGTTTCGGGCAGCAGCTTCGCCGCGAATATGCGGTAATAAATCTCGGTCGGATACCTCGAGGTCGTTGGAGCGTCGGCGAGAGAACGTATAAGCTCATTATCCGCGACATTCACGCGGATGATTTCACCGTTTTCCCCGAGAATCCGTCTCGCGCGGTCGAGCGCCTCGTCTCTCACCGATGTCTCGATCAGATATACACTGAAGAACTGTCCGGGCGTGCTGTCGGCAAGCGAGCGGAGCATGACCTCGAGGCAGGGAATATACGCCTCATTGAGTGTTACAAGTATATTCATAGGTTATCACACATGGTCAGCCGACTCGATGAAGAGCGGCAGTGGGAACCACGCGGCGGCGAGCGGGTTTGCGCGTCTCGCGGCGCTTGACAGGCTGAAGAAGAACGCTACCGCCTCAAGATGGTCGAGCGTCAGGTCGGTGTCTCTATCAATCGTGGTTATTTCAGGTGCGCCGTTCTTCACGTCAATCCTGAACTTTTCGGTCCCGGCGATGCCGTTCACGGTGACGCTGAGGGTTCCGTCGACAAGCCCGGCTGTCTTCGCCTTGAGCTTCATATACGCTCCGACTACCTTCGCGAAATGGAATATCGTGTAGTTCTGATCGTTGCCCATGCTGACGCCGTCCGCGATGCGCTCGGCGCGGTTCAGAAGGTCGGTCTCATAGAGCGGGAGGGTTATCGTGACGTTACCGCGCTTCGCTATGTAGTTCCGCACGACGTCGTCGAAGTCGCCGTTGTCGATGAGAGTCAGCTCGCAGAGGTCGCCGATGAAGTAACCGAGGAGCTTTTCGCCGTCGAGGACCGCATAGAGCTTTTTCGACCATGAGCGCGCGATATCGAGGAATTCGTCGTCCGGACGCTCGGCGTGGCATATCCTTTTTTGGTGCAGAGCGATTATATCGTCGAGGAGCGGTTCGTTCTCGCAGACCTCACGGAAATCCAGCTCACGGAGCGGGGAACCGCCGAAACAGTGACGTATCGACGTTCCGGTTATATAGTATTTAGCCACCGGAGAGGCGGACTCGTACGAGAAATACGCGTACCTCTGGCGCAGACCTCCGAGGTCGGACATATCGGCGCCGGACGCGATCATCTCGTCGACAGCCGTGTGCAGCAGCTCGCGCATATATCCCTTCGAGCGAGAGTACGGGTGAACGGCGACGTTCCCGATTCCCCACGACACTAACTTTTCGCCCATTATGTCGAATGTGCGCGGGAATACGCCGATCGCGGACTTGAGCTTGCCGTCGACCGTTACGACATAGTTGTTCTCACAGGGATGATACTCAGGTTTGTAGAGCTTTGGCAGGAGCTTAGGGAAGCCCTCGCTTGTGCCGTTCATTCCGAAGACATAGTTTATGAAGTCGATATAGTCGTCGAACATCTCCGCGCTCCCGCGGCCTTTGTATATTAAAGTTTCAGACATGGTATTCTTCTCACTTTCTTTTGGCTTGGCGGCGGCAACCCGACGCCTGTATATGCACATTATAGCATAACATTCCGCTCATGTCAAGTGATTCACGAAAACTTAACGCCGCGCGTTTTGTCACGTGACACGGCGTTCATTTGTCATAATATATTTGGTTGCCGAATATTAACAGACAACCGATTACGGGTGAGTTAAAATTATAACTTTGTTCACTACATTCCGCGCCGGATGTGGTATAATAAATGGTGAGAAAATTATGCTGTAAGGAATGATAAGTTTGCATATAACGAGCGGAGACATAGCGGCGCTGATACGGAGCCTGTCGAAAACGGCGGGAAAGCCGCACTTCACGTCCGCCGTGATAGCCGCCGCCGGAAGCGGCACGAGAATGGGAAGCGGACAGACGAAGCAGACGATGGAGCTCTGCGGAATGCCGGTGATAGCGCGCACACTGCTCGCCTTTGAGAGGTGCGGTGAGATAAACGAGATAGTGGTCGCCGCGAGGGCGGACGAGATCCCCATGTACGAGACCCTGAGGAAAAGCTACAATATAAATAAGCTCACCGCCGTCGTTGAGGGCGGGGACACGAGACAGGAATCGGTACTGCGCGGGTTTGAGAGGATATCGGACAAGGCTGAGTTCGTCGCGATACACGACGGCGCGAGATGCCTTGTGACACCGGAGATAATATCGTCTGTCGCGAGGGAGGCGTACAACTGGGGCGCCGCGACCGCCGCTTCCCACGCGAGCGATACGGTCAAGCGCGCGGATTTCAGGGGATTCATCGAGGAGACGGTAGACCGCTCTTCACTCTGGCTCGCCTCCACGCCGCAGATATTTGGGACTGACCTGTACCGCGCCGCCGCTTATACGGCAAAGGCGGAGGGCTTCTCCGCGACCGACGACAATATGCTCGCCGAGCGTGTCGGTTTCCCGGTGAAGCTCGTCGACTGCGGGACCGACAATATCAAGATAACGACGCCCGCCGATCTCGCTATAGCCGAGGTCATACTGCGCAGAACCGAGAAGAACAGCAAATAAAAAGCCGCCGCGGGCTTATCCACGGCGGACAGGAACAATGAGTCAGAACTCTTCGCGCTCGTTCTCTTCGGACTCTCTGCCGTCGGTGTTCTCGGAGTGGTTCTTGTGGCAGTTCTGTGCCTGCTGATTGCTCTGATAGCTGTTCGCACGATTGGTGTTCTGGTTCTGTGCCTTGTTCCGGTTCTGGCTCTGATTCTGGTTCTTCTCGTTTTTCATTGTGTAAACGCTCCTTGGTTTTATCTGATTGCGGGGACAGATTGCTTTCCGACCGCGAGAAAAGTATTGCCGGAAACGGGAGAATTATTCATGTGACAAAAAAGGGTGAAGGCTATGTACGAAGAAAAGACATACTACGACGATAGAACTATATGTGTAAGAAATTTCCGCCCGGATGACTCGGAGATCATCTGCGCCGGAGAGGTTGCTCAGGGGTGGGATCAGACAATAGACAAATACATCGATCGCCTGAGGGATCGCGATGAGGGAAAATGTATCTCGCTCGTCGCGGAGTATCAGGGAAACATCGCCGGATATATAAATGTATATCCCGACGCGCAGTTCGGCGCTTTCGCCGGGCGGGGACTTCCGGAGATAGTCGATTTCGGCGTTCTCGAAAAGTACAGGCGGCACGGTGTCGGAAAGGCTCTGATGGACGCCGCGGAGGATATCGCGAAGGAATACGCCGACACTGTGTATCTGGGCGTCGGACTGCACTCCGGATACGGGTCCGCGCAGAGAATGTATGCGAAAAGAGGATATATTCCGGACGGCTCGGGAGTATGGTACAAGGACCGCCCGGCGGAGCCATACGGCGTTTATCCGAACGACGACGAGCTTGTCATATATATGTCAAAGAAGCTTGTCTGATATACTATTGAAAGGACTTGAACAAAATGGAACTTTACCCGATGAGACTGCGTCCCGCCGTAAAAGAGATAATCTGGGGCGGGGACAAGCTGAAGAAAGAATACCACAAGACCGCGCCGTTTGAAAACATCGCGGAGAGCTGGGAGCTGACCGTCAGACCGGACGGCATGAACGTCATAGATAACGGCGTATACAAGGACATGACCCTCGGAGACTACCTTGAAAAGGGCGGATACGGACTTATAGGAAAGGGTTATAACGCCGACCGTTTCCCGCTGCTCATCAAATTCATCGACGCGAGGGATAAGCTGTCGATACAGGTTCACCCGTCCGACGACTACGCGCTGAAGAACGAGGGCGAGTTCGGGAAGACTGAGATGTGGTACATAGTCGGGGCGGACGAAGGCGCTGAGCTCGTTTTCGGTCTGAAGGAGGACTGCACGCGGGAGGAGTTTGAGCGCGCCGTCGCTGAGCACAGGATAGGCGGGACACTGCGGTATGTGAAGGTTCACGCGGGAGAGGTGTATTTCATCCCGTCCGGGCTCGTCCACGCGATCGGCGCTGGCATACTCATCTGCGAGATACAGCAGAACTCGAACATAACCTACCGCGTCTACGATTACGACCGCCCCGGAAAGGACGGTAAGCCGCGCGAGCTGCACGTAGAGAAGGCGAAGAAAGTCATAGTGAACTACACGCCGGAAGAGATAGAGAAGCTGCGTTTTTCAAAGGCCGACAGGCGTGATCCGGACCTTCTCGCCGCCTGCGACAAGTTCACCGTCAGAAAGTACGACATAAGCGGCGATAAACATATAAGCGTCGGTGAAGACAGCTTCGCGTCGCTGACATTTACAGATGGAGAGGGAATCATCCGCGCGGGCGGGAAAGATTATCCGTTTGTCAAGGGGGACACATATTATCTGTCCGCCGGGCTCGGAGAAGTGTCGCTCGTGTCGGAGAAAGCCGTCTGCATACGCGCCGGACTGTGAAGCCGGAATGAAAAATCAGGGAGACCGCCGGATGAATGGCAGTCTCCCTTTTGCCGCTTTACGTGTTTGTCAGATTCATACGGTTCCGGTCACGGTGAGAACCGCGACTCCGGGCGTCACCGTGTATTCACCGGTTCCCGCGTTCTGCGCGAAGGTCGCCGCCGGTACGGTTATTCTTCCGGGAACGGTCGCGAACGCTCCGGTCGCTGTGTCATACGTGTAATCGGTCGTCAGAGCGAGCGCGGTTCCATCAAGGGCGACCGCGATGTCATTCAGAACCGGGTCGAAGGTATCGGTTACGGTTATCCCGTCCGCCGCGACAGCCGCGATATTGCCGCTGTTCTGTATGACGAACGTATAGGTCACCTGTCCGTTCTCAACGACGGTTGACGGGCAGATCGCCTTGCTGATTGTGAGCCTCGGTTCCGCGGATACGTTCACGGTATCGGTTACGGTGATCGGGGTGATCCCGCCTCCGGACAGCTCCGCTGTGTTGACGATTTCGCTCTCCGCCGTGAGCGGAGCCGTGCCGTTGACTCTTGCCTCGTAGACTATGACCGCGTTGCCTCCCGCCGGTACGCTGATTCCTGTAACGGTCATTGGCGGACCGGCTGTGACTGTCGGCGCCGCCTGTTCGGTTCCTCCGATATAGTAGTGAAGAGAACCGTCCACATAGTCGAGCGGTACAAACGTCGACGTCCCGACCGTGTAGCTTCCGAGGTTGTCGGTAAGCGTGAGACCCGTGTATCCGGTCGTGCCGGAGTTGACCACGCTGACGATGTATGTGATTTTCCCGCCCGGCTCGTAGCTGTCGGTCACGGCTGTCTTCGACGCGGAAAGAACTTCCACGAGTTCTCCGGTGACGACATTCGAGGTCGTTGTGCCGCGGTTGTAGGACAGGGTCGCCTGATTGGTGAATGCTGCCATGATGCTTTCCTCCGTATTATCTGCCGTCATTCGACGGCGTTTTCGCGGTACAGAGAGTTTCTTTGTGCCGCACTTAAGTATATGACGGCGTGTCGAAATATGTCCGGGAGAGAGGGCATCGGGTTTTTAATGAATCAGCCGACAGACTGTGCTCCGGCGCCGTATACCTATATTTATATACGCTCCGGAACAGAAAAGAAAAATCGGGACGGTCACGCTCTGTGACCGCCCCTGTTTAATAGGATCGTATCAGTCCTCTATGGCCGCTTTCTTTTCGCAGGCCTTTCTGAACTGGGACACGTCGAACTTCGGAACTCTCTCATAGGTGTAGAGACCGTTTACCTCCTGCTCGATATCATAGAGCTGGGTGTAGCAGAAGCCCATGATCAGCGGGTTGTCGAGAAGGACATGGGTCAGGCGCGTGAAGCGGGTGACGAATTCTTCCTCGCCCTCGGGGTTCTTGCCGTAGCCCCAGCCGTCGGTTCCGTCGGTCTTCCAGCCGATTCCGCCGTACTCGCTTACAAATACCGGCTCGCCTTTCCATTTCTGTGTCATTGATGGTGTGCGGGTTGCGAGCCAGTCAAAGATCTCGCCCTCGGAGAGCTTCTCGTAGTGCTTTCTTAAGTTGTCGGGGTCCTGATCGTAGTCGTGAACGTCGTAGATGTCGGTCACGAAGTGGTATCCGCCGCTCGTGTCGATGACAGGGCGGGTGGGGTCGTACATCTTCGTCATGTTGTAAATCGTGGAGAGAAGCGTGTTCGTCCCGTCCTTCTGCATATACGACCATGTTTCGTTGAACGGGCACCAGCCGATGACCGACGGGTGATCGAAGTCGCGCGCTACTACCTCCATCCATTCGTTGAGGTATATCTCGGTTGCCTGAGCCGCTCCGCAGTCGAAGCCCCAGTTGCCCATCTCGTCCCAGACCATGTATCCGTGCCTGTCGGCGTGGTAGAGGAATCTCGCCTCGAAGACCTTCTGATGCAGTCTCGCGCCGTTGAAGCCGCACACCATCGAGAGCTCGATGTCCTTTTCGAGGTCGGCGTCGGTCGGAGCCGTGTAAATGCCGTCCGGATAGAAGCCTTGGTCAAGCACGAGGCGCTGGAACACAGACTTGCCGTTCAGTCTGAACTTCATGCCGTCGAGCGCGACGCTTCTGAGACCGAAATAGCTCTTCACCGTGTCTCCGCCGAAGGTAAGGACGAGGTCATACAGTCCGCCCTTTCCTATCTCCCAGAGATGCTTCTCGGTGAGCTTTATCGTCGCGGTGAAGCCTCCGCCGACGCAGTCGACCTCAGCCGAACCGGTCGGGACACCCTCATATGAGGACGCGATCGAGAGCTTTCCCTTTCCGACAGTTTCTCCGATGACAGTGAGGGTTCCGGCGTTTACGTCGGGGAAATACTTCGCGTATTTTATGTATTCCATAGGAAGAAACTCGAGCCAGACGGTCTGCCAGATTCCGGTCGTTCTCGTGTAGTCGCATCCGGCGGAGGCGAACTGACCGGACTGCTTGCCGCGCGGCTGTCTGCCGCTTCTTATGTCGTCGAGAGCCCAGACAAAAACGGTATTGTCGCCTTCCCTGACGAGCTTTGTGATATCAAGCGCGAAGGACGCGTAGCCGCCGAGGTGTGTCCCCGCGAGTTCGCCGTTTATATAGACATACGCCTTGTAGTCGACGGCGCCGAAATGCAGGAATATCCTGCCGTCAAGGCGCTCCTTCGATATCTCAAAGTGCCTGCGGTAGCAGACGGCGTCGATGAAGTCCTTGTACTCAATACCGGAGAGTCTGCTCTCCGGGCAGAACGGAACGAGAATTTCGAGCGGGAGCTTTTCCTCGCTCTTGTAAAGTCCGCGGTCACGCGCGGAGCGGCCGTGATCGAAGGCGAACTCCCATGTTCCGTTGAGGTTTTCCCACGAGGAGCGCTCCCATATCGGTTCGGGGTGTTCCGGGCGCGGTATCTGATTCATTGACATTATCGTGATTCCTTTCAGAAAAACCGGAAAATTTACATTCCGGTGGTTTATATAAGTATATTATACTGCTATAATATTATCATGTAAATTGATAAAACAGGCAAAGAGGTTAAGAAAACAAGCATGAGAGAGGATATATACTATGTAGGAAGCCCGAGCGGGGACACGCCGTTCAGGATATGCATCGCCGGGATATCCTACTGCGACGGAAGCTATCGCATAAGACGGACCGACTCGGACGTCATGAGTATCGAATACATCTACGACGGCTCCGGAACTGTAGAGTACGGAGGGCATACATATCACCCGGAAAAGGACGACGTCTACATGGTTCTCCAGGGCAGGGATCAGGTCTACTATTCAGACGAGAAGACGCCGTGGAAGAAGATATGGTTCAACGCCTCCGGAGTGCTCATAAACGCGCTGACCGACGCCTACGGGCTGACTGACGCGTGCCTCTTCCGCGCGACCGGCGCGGCGAAGTATTTCGAGCGGATGCTGGAGCTGTGCGCGTCCGGCCTTCCCGCCGACACTATAAACGATAAGGGCGCCGTGATTTTCCACGAGCTTCTGACCTTTCTGAAAAACAGCGGCGGTGAGCCGGACGCCGGTATTGTCCCTGACGCCGTCAGGATGAAGGAATACATTGACGCGCACTTATCTGAGGAAGTGTCGATAGATCTGCTCGCCGCGCTGATATACAAGAGCCCGTCGCAGGCTTCAAGGATATTCAGACAGACCTTCGGGCGCACGCCGTACGGATATCTGACTCACCAGCGCTTTTCACTGGCAAAAACAATGCTTCTCGGTACGAATATGCTCGTGAAGGAGATAGCCTACAGCGTCGGGTTCCGGGATGAGCACTATTTTTCCTATGTGTTCGGGAAGAAGTTCGGGGAGACACCGTCCGCGTTCCGCGGAGGGAAATAAACAGTGACCGTCGGGGTGAAACCCGGCGGTCACTTATTTTAGGGATACACTGAATAAATCGGGTTTTCGCAGAAAAAAGGCTTGGATTTGTGGGCTTTTTTCTGCGAAAACAACCTTAAATCAGTGTTTCCTTAGTCAGTCCGTGTAGGTGTATACCTCGCCCGACTCTATGTATTCGGTCGGGATTTCCGGCAGCTTTTCCTTCAGGATGTCCGCGACGAGGCGCATTCCGTCGCGCTCGGAGCCGAGATGACCGAGGACGAGAAGAGCCTTTTTGTGTCCCATCTGTGCCGCCTGTCTCACCCATTCGGCGAGAGCCCACTCGCAGACCTCTCCGGTCATCACGACCTCGCAGTCGTCGCTTCGTAACTCCTGCTCGATGCCGCCCGGGGTGCCGAACATACCGGTGATCTTCGTGCACGGGGAATCCGCGGCTCCGGCGATGCGGATGTGCTTTATCCCGACGTTCTTCTCGATATGCGCGGCGAGCTCACGGGGGGTCATCGGGGTGTTCAATCTGATTCTCACTTTGTCGAACCTTCCAATGTACTCGACCTCTCCGTCGAGCTTCATGTATTTTATCTCACCCTCGCAGATCATATCCTTCGGCGCCCTGTGCGGGTAGTCGTGATAACGGTAGATTGTTATCCCGGACTCCTCGATGAGACGGCGCTTCTCGACCTCGAACGGCTCGTCCGAGTGCTCGTCCCAGTGGTTGAAGTATGTGGGCTCGTGAACGACCAGAAGTTGTGCTCCGGTCTCCTTCGCTTTTCTGACGACATCCGGGGTCGCGAACATCGAGACGGCGATCTTTGTCACCTCCGCGTCCGGGGAGCCGGATTTTATCGTGTCGCAGGTCTTCTCGAGTCTGCCGCACTCTCCGAGGTCGAAGAGAAGGTCCATTATCTGTTGTGCTTTCATTTTGGGATTCCTTTCGTTTGTTTTTATATTTTGCGGGATCATGTGTCAATCTTTTTATTTTCATGCTGATCAGACGCTTTGTTCCTGTTTCTGAACTCGGTCGGGGTACAGCCCTTTTCACGGCGGAAATCGCGCAGGAAGCTCCGCATACTGCCGAAACCCGATTGCATGGCGGCGACCTCTACAGTCGCGTCCTCATCATTCAGCAGGATGCGCGCCGCCTCGTTTACCCGCAGACGGGATATGTATTCTCCGACGCTCATCCCCATCACCTCGCGGAACTCAGAGGAGAGCCGCTGCTGGTTCACGATAAGAGCCTTAGCGATACCGGCGACAGTCAGCTCATCCCGGAAATTCGAGGTGATATACTCGATTGCGCCGACAACGTGAATGGTGCTGCGCGGCTTTGGCTTCAGACCGCACTTTGCCAGCACGAGACTCATCAGCAGCAGGACGGTATGGTTTATCGCGCTATCGAGCCGCTCCGGTAAATTGTCTAAAAACGCGAACGGCGCGTCGGCGTCACGCGGGCGGTCAGCTCCGCCGATATCCCGAAGAAGCCGGAAAACGCGCAGTATGCTCCCGCCCGGGTCGTCAAAATACGGTTCCGCGAATGAGTTGCCGTCGAGAATTTCACTGTATTCGAGGATGTATCTTCTCGGAATCATCACTATGATCGAATCGAACGTTCTGTCCGTTATCGTTGAATCGACCGAATGCGGGATATAGCTTGATATCGCCATTACCTGATTTTCGCCGATCTCGTATGATTTTCCGGAGCTTGTGAAACGCATATGACCTTTGATCACATATATGAGTTCTATGCAGTCGTGAATGTGTACGTTGATATTATGGTAGCACGCCGCCGCGCAGAAAAACTGCTCATGAATATCCCATATTTTGTCGTAGAACATACACTCACTCTCCATTTTGAATTTTGTCGCTCGATATTTGAATTCTGCTATTTCAATTATAACACACTTCGGGTATAATATCAAGTACTAACGCATTTTTTAACGAAAATGAGTTAATCATATGAAAACAAAACGGATTATATCGCTTCTTCTCGCGTAGCTTCTCATCTCAGCGTCGGCGTGCGGGTCGGAAGCACCCGAAAAAGATAACGGCACCGATACGACCGCTGAGGAGACTACAGAAAAGCCCGAGTATGAGTTTCCGGAGCTCAACTGCGGCGGCGATAAATTCACTATTCTCAACACAGGATGGGTCTGGAGCATGTATACCTTCATCGACTTCGAGACCCAGACCGGTGATTCGCTTGACGACGCCGTCTATGAGCGCAACCGCAGGATCGAGGAACTTTTCAATGTGAAGTTCGACGTGCGCGAAGCGGCTATAGACGATTTCGCGGGTCTCGTCCGCACGTCGGTCATGGCGGGGGATCAGTCTTATGACGCGGCTTACATAAAGGGCGATCATCTTAATGGAATCATCACCGACGGCTGTGTTCTCGATCTCACGGATGTCGACGGACTCAACCTCGACAAACCCTGGTGGAATCAGAACGTGCGGAATTCCTGCAAGCTCGGCAAGGACGGGGCGCTCTATTTCGCTGTGAGCGACTTGTCGCTGACCGCTTTTGACCTCACCTGGTGCCTTATGTTCAATGAAACCAAGCTGGAGAAGCTGAACCTTGACAAACCCTATGACCTCGTGAGAAGCGGAAAATGGACGCTCGACAAATTCCATGAGTGATTCTGCGACAAGTTCGCCGCTCTGACGAAAACCCGCGGTGAGTATATTGAGGCAAACAGCGGCGATAATAACTATGAGAAGATATTCAAATCCGGCCGTGCTCTGTTTGTCGGTTGTGGTATCTGAGCATGAAGAATGTCCTTCCGATCTATTACAACGTAAGGGTCTCGCAGAAAGGGCTTCGCAACGACGATTCGATAGAGATGCTCGGAATTATCCGCGACGCCAGATATTTTGAGCCGAGCCTTGTTTACGGCTGGACGACGAACCTTTACAACTCGCTGAGCGGACAGCTTGTGACCGGAAACGGAAATGTCGCATCGCTTATTGCGTCAAACAAGAACAAGATCGCCGAGAAGATCGCCGCGACAATGGAGCTTGTGAAGTGATCGTCAGGATCATTTGCGGATGAAAAATCGTTGATTATTTGGATTTTGCCACTATATATTTCAATTTTGCTATTTACACTATAACACTTATTTGTTATAATATCAGATACCCCAATACAAAAAGGAGATAAAACAGGATGAAATTCAGAAAATCAATAAGCGTCATTCTTCTCGCGGCGATACTGTGCTCGACCGCGGCCTGCGCGGATTCCGGAGAAAAGCCGGAAGATACGACCGGCTCGTCCACGTCCGCAGGTGATACTGAGACTGCAATCGGGACGGAAACGGGTCGTGAGTCGGTCAGCGACGACCTTCCGACTGTCGATTACGGCGGAGCGGAGTTCACGATATTGGACCGCACGAAATATGTCTATGAATTCACCGCGGAGGAGGAAAACGGCGATATCCTCAACGACGCCGTCCACGAGCGCAACCGCAAGGTGGAGGACCGCTTCAACGTAAAGATCGGTACATATACGATGGACTGCGACTGGGGCAGCAGCGCGAAGCAGTTCAACAATACCCTCAGAGCGTCGATACAGGCCGGCGACAGCGCGTTTGACCTTGTCGCGGCTTACGCGGCGGCGATCCCGGGTGTCGTATCCGACGGAATATTCATGAACTGGAACGACCTCAAGTACAACGATTTCTCGAAGCCGTGGTGGTCGAAGACGGTCGCGGACGAGCTGACGATCAACGGCAAGGCGTTCATGATGACAGGAGACCTGTCGCTCTCGCTCTGGAAGGAGATGTTCTGCTTCTACTTCAACAAGCGTCTCGCCGACAATTATAATCTCGGAGACATATACGGCCTCGTGAAGAACGGCGAATGGACGCTCGATAAGCTCGCGGAGCTGACAAAAGGAATATACGAGGACGTCGACGGCGATGGAACCGCAAGCTTTGGGGACATATACGGATTCCTTCTCGGTTATGACACTGTCATTGACACCTTCAAGGAAGCGTTTGAGGTCAATGTCACCGAAAAGGACAAAGATGGTTTCCCGAAGATCGTGTTCAACAGCGACCGTGCCGTTGAGGTCGTCGAAAAGCTCAACAGCTACGTACACTCCGGAGACTCGGTCTTCTTCCCGCAGGACGGCAGTGATGAGGTGCGCATGAAGCTCATGAATATGTTCTCGAGCGGTCTTGGAGTGTTTTACGCCCAGACTCTCGGTATCTCCGAGGATCTGCGCTCGATGGACGACGATTTCGGCATAATCCCGTATCCGAAATACGACACGACTCAGGATACATATCATTCCACCGCGAGGGACAATTTCTCGATGTTTGTTGTTCCGGTCGACGTGAAGGATCCCGACATGACGTCTGTCATCACCGAGGCGCTCTGCGCGGAGAGCTACAAGATAGTGGTCCCGACCTTCTACGACAAGGCGCTGAAGACAAAGGCGGCGAGAGACGACGATTCGGCTGAGATGATCGATATGATCCGCGACGGACTTGTGTTTGACTGGGGCTATCTGCATTCCGATACGCTCGGCGGCGTCGGTCACATTTTTGTCGGTCTGATCAGGAACAACAGCAACAACGTCATGTCCGAGTACGCGAAGATGCAGGACAAGTACGCGGCAAACCTCGAAAAGGTTCTCGAGGTATACAGGTAAGAGAACAGCTTTCGTTTTTCAAACCTTTTCTGTCGGAAATACGGTTTACATCGGCGGGACACAATGATATAATTATACCGTGTACACTGTTGCACGGTATAATTTTTTGGTGAAAGTGAGCAGATACAATGACAAGAGAAGAATATATGCTGAAACCGTTCCGCGATAACGAGGACATAATAAAGGAACGCACCGCCGCCGGAATCGAGAACGCACGCAAGGGCTTCGCGACGGTGAGGGTCGTTGACGCTGACGGCAAGCCTGTTCCCGGCGCGAAGATCAGTGTGAGACAGAAAACGCACGACTTCGGGTACGGCGCCAACATCTTCATGCTCGACGAGTTCGAGACGGAAGAGAAGAACGCCGAGTACCGCCGGGTCTTTCGGGAGTATTTCAACATGGCGACTGTCCCGTTCTACTGGGATACGCTCGAGCCGGACGAGGGGCATCCGCGCTTCGCGAAGGACTCGAAGAAGGTCTACCGCCGTCCCGCGCCGGATCTCTGTCTTGAATACTGCGAGGAGAACGGCATCCGTCCGAAGGCGCACTGCCTGAACTACGACCATTTCGTCCCCGCGTGGCTGAAGAAATACACCGCCGCGGAGCAGTGGATGAAGCTCGAGGAGAGATACAGGCTCTGCGCAGAGAGATACGCCGCCCGCATAAAAGGCTGGGAAGTCACGAACGAGCTCTGGTGGCAGGAAGCGCAGACGAAGATGTACTTCGACCCCGAGTTCATGGAGCGTTCGTTCAGAATGGCGGAGCGTGTCTTCCCGCAGAACGAGCTCATCGCGAACGAGGGCGGGGAACCGTTCCGCGGATACTTCCATCACAACCGCGACAGATACTATATGCAGATTGAGCGTGCGAAACTGAAGGGAGCGCGGATAGACACGATAGGTTTCCAGTATCATGTCTGGTCTGATCCGACAAACGAAGCTGGCATCGTCGCGCGGCAGTTCGACCCTGTCAATATGTTCCGTGTGTTTGATACCTTCGACACCTTCGGCTGCCCGTACCAGATGACCGAGGTGACCTTCCCGTGCCATGATAACACGAGCCGCGAGGCGGAGGACATTCAGGCGGAGGTTCTGAAGAATCTTTACACAATCTGGTTCGGAGTTACGAACATGGAGGCGGTCATCTACTGGAACCTCGTCGACGGTTACGCGTTCAACGCCGAGCCGGGCGATTTCACAAACGGTGAGAACAAACTCGCCGGAGGTCTGATGCGCTTCGACATGACGCCAAAGCCCGCGCTCGGAGTTCTTAAAAAGCTCTTCACCGAGGAATGGCACACCGAGAAGGACATCGTCGCGGACGACGGAGGCAGAGCGCGCTTCAAGGGCTTCTATGGCAATTATGATATCACTGTCCACGCGGACGGAAGGGAAATCACGGTTCCGGCGCACCTTGAGAAATATACGGGAAATCCACTCGTATTCACGGTGAAGATCTGAACCCTGACCTGAATATCGTCACGTATGGCTGAAATATAAAAAACGGAGACCGACGCGTCAATTCCTGACCGCGCGGTCTCCATCATTCTTTTCTTTTTCTTTTTTTCTTTTTTGGGGATTATCAGTTTTTTGCTTCCCAGCCGGCGTAGAGAGTCATATCGCCTGTCGGTGTATCCTTATCGAAATCCCAGCGCACCGTGCACGCGGAGTCGCTGTACCAGCCCGTGAAGGTCGAGCCTTCCCTGACCGGAGTCTCCGGCTCGGCGATGGTCTCGCCGTACTTTCCGACGACCGACGCGACTCTCGAGCCGCCATCGGTATCGAAGGTTATCGTGAAGCCGTTATGAGTCACAACGAACGCCAGCACCACTATCAGCGCGGCGAGCCCGACCGCTATAACGATGTTTATCGTCTTCACCGAGACGTTCACGCGGCTGTAGAGACCGCCGTTCGGCTTCGGGGCGTTCTTTTCGGTGTCTGTCGTGCCCATGAGCTTCAGTTCCCTTCTTTTCTTTGTCTTTTCTTCTTTTTTCTTTGTCAGGAGGATCCCGCGGCTTCGCTGTTATTCGGGGGAACGAAGCCGCGGATGGGGTTTACATAATCTTTTTCCGGTGTCCTTATTACTTGCGCACGAGATACTTTCTCATATCGATAGCGCAGGCGAGGAGGATTATCAGACCTTTGATTATGTACAGCATATTCTGCGATACAGAAAGAAAGGTGAGACCGGTGAATATTATCTGGAGCAGCAGCACGCCGACGACGATACCGCTGATCTTTCCGGTGCCTCCGACGAAGGAGACGCCGCCGATGACGCACGCCGCGATGGCGTCGCTCTCGTAGTTGAGTCCGGTGTTAGCCGAGCAGGAAGCGATTCTCGCGCCCTCGATGAAGCCGGTGATGCCGTACATGACACCCGCGAGGATGAACACGCCGACGATTGTCCAGAAGACGTTGACGCCCGAGACGTTCGCCGCGTCCTCGTTCGAGCCGACCGCGAACATATTCTTGCCGAACGTGGTCTTGTTCCATACGACCCACATGATCGCCGTCAGGATGATAGCGTAGAGCACATACTTCGGAACAGCCACGCCGCCGATTGTGAAGAGCGTACCTTTCACGAAGTTGAGGTAGCCGTCGTCAAGACCGGAAAGAGTCTGACCGTTGTTGCCGCCTATCGTGAGGTAAAGAAGGACAGTACCGAACACGATGAGCTGAGTCGAAAGGGTGACGATGAACGGATGGAGCTTGAACTTAGCGACAAAGAATCCGTTTACAAGTCCGACAATCGCGCCGACCGCGATGACCGCGAGGAGCACGAGCCAGAGCGGCATGACGCCGATGCCCTTGAACATCTTGCTCGAATAGCTTGCCACCTGGAGCAGGGAAGCTGCGATGCAGGCTGTCAGACCCACACAGCGTCCTGCCGAAATATCAGTACCCGTAAGAACTATACATCCGGCGATTCCGAGCGCTATAGGCAGCTTTGCCGCCGTCAGCGATATGATATTAATTATTGACGAAAGCGAAAGAAATTTAGGCTGAAGTATCGCGATCACTATTACCGCGAGAAGGATGACAATGACCATAGCGTTGTTGAAGAACGCGTCTGAAGCGCGGCGGAGCTTGTCGTGCTTCGGCAGCTCGCGGAACTCCTTCATGCCGGTCTTGAATTTGTCAATCCTCGCTGTTATTATGTTTGCCATTTTGAGGTCTCCTCCTATCAAACGTACTTGGCGGCGAGCGCCATGATCTCTTCCTGGTTGGTCGTTTTAGCGTCTACCTGACCGGCGAGTCTTCCGCCGGACATGACGAGTATCCTGTCGCACACGCCGAGCAGCTCGGGCATCTCGCTCGATACCATTATGACCGTGCGTCCCTCGTTCGCGAGGTTCAGGATGAGCTGGTATATCTCGTACTTTGCGCCGACGTCTATACCGCGCGTCGGTTCGTCGAGCAGAAGCACTGTCGGGTCGGTGAGCAGCCAGCGTCCTAAAATGACCTTCTGCTGATTACCGCCTGAAAGCGAGCGGATCTTTGTCTCCTGAGTCGGCGTCTTGACGTGCATGGATTCTATACACCACTTCGTCGCGTCGACCATCTTCTTCTGACTGAGGAAGGGACCTGTCTTGTCCTTCTTAAGACTCGAGATGACCGTGTTCTCACGTATGTTCAGAATTCCGAAGATTCCGGTCGCGCGCCGCTCCTCAGTGAGAAGGGCGAAGCCGTTCTTTATCGAGTCACCGGGGTTCGAGTTCTTTATCTTCTTGCCGTTCAGCCATATCTCGCCGCTTCTGCGGGTCGCCACTCCGAACAGCGTCTCGAGTACCTCGGTTCTTCCGGAACCGTCGAGTCCGGCGATGCCGAGCACCTCTCCGCGTCTCGCCTCAAATGAGACATCCCTCAGCGCCGAGTATTCTCCGGAAAGATTGTCAACCTTCAGAAGAACGTCGCCGATCTTGTTCGTCTTCGGCGGGTAGCGGTTGGTGAGCTCGCGTCCGACCATCAGCTTGATGATCTCGTTCATGGTGAGCTCCTTCGCGGGCTTCGTCGCGATCCATTTGCCGTCTCTCATGACCGTCACGTCGTCCGAGATGCGGAGTATCTCTTCCATCTTGTGTGAGATATAGATGATACCGCATCCGCGGTCGCGCAGCATATTTATTATCTTGAAGAGGTGTTCGACCTCCTCCTCAGTCAGTGAGGACGTCGGCTCGTCGAATACGATGACCTTCGCGTTGAAGGATACCGCCTTCGCGATCTCGACCATCTGACGCTGCGATACCGGCATCTTGCTCATCACAGTGCGGGGATCGACGTTAATTTCAAGCTCATCAAAGAGCTTTTTCGTCGCGTCGTACATCTTTTTCTCGCTGGTAAGAGGTATTCCGGTCGCTATTTTCGGGAAGCGTCCGAGCCACATATTGTCCATGACATTGCGCTTGAGCGCCTGGTTGAGCTCCTGGTGCACCATCGCGACTCCGTGCTCGAGTGCTTCCTTCGAGTTCCTGAAGCTTACCTCCTGTCCCTCGAGGAATATCCTGCCGCCGTCCTTTGAGTAAACGCCGAACAGGCACTTCATCAGGGTGGATTTACCGGCTCCGTTTTCGCCCATCAGAGCGTGCACCGTTCCGGCGCGCACCGTGAGGGACACATTGTCGAGAGCCTTGACTCCCGGGAACTCCTTGCAGATGTTCTCCATCTGAAGAAGCGCGGGCTTCGTGCTCATATCTGTAGTCTGTTCCGTCCGATTCTGATCCATACGGATATCTCCTTTCTGTCGTCATTTGAGGACCGCCGCGCGGCGGCGGTCCTTATGATTCTTTACTGAGTCTTATCAGCCGAGGTATGCGGCATACGGAATGTTGACTCTCCATGTGCCGACGACGTTCGCGCTGTCGACACCATCGAACATCGACTTGCCGTCAATGAAGTTGTTCGTGATGGTGACGAGGACATTCGCCATGCCGTCGCCGTCCTGCTTGATGGTACCAACCATCGAGCCGTTCTTTATAGCGTCCTGAGCCGCCGGGGTAGCGTCGACTCCGAAGACCGGAATGACTGTGCCGCCGTTGTTGTAGCCTGCCGCCTGAAGAGCGGAGATCGCGCCGAGAGCCATCTCATCGTTGTTCGCGATGACAAGCTCGACCATGTTCTTGTTGCTCTCGCTGAACTGAGCGAGGATGGTGCTCATGTAGTTGGTAGCTGCCGCGGAGGACCAGAGACCGTCCTGGTCGACGAGGTACTTACTGGAGTTGGAAGCGTCGTAGAACTCGAGCTCGGGCTTGCCTGCCGCGGTGAGGATCTTGTTGGCGTCCTCAACTGCGTACTGGGTTCTCGCGATAGCCTCGAGGTTGCCCTCCTGACCTTTGAACATTACGTAGGTGATCTTGCCGTCGCCGTTGAGATCGACCTTGTCGTAGTTCTCGAGGAGGTAGTTGCCGATCATTTCGCCCTGCATATGACCTGCCATCTCATAGTCGGTTCCGACGAAAGCGCACTTGTCATAGCTGGAGACGACCGACTCATCAACCGAACGGTTGAAGAAGATGACCGGGATGTTCGCGTTCTTAGCGAGGTTGACGATGTTCTGAGCGGCGTCGTTCGAGCCGGTGTCGACGACGTTGACGATGAGAACCGACGCGCCCTTGGTTATAGCGGTCTGAACCTGCTCGGTCTGGGTTGTCTGGTTGCCGTTGGCGTCATAGTCCTGGAAGGAGTAGCCCGCGCTCTTGAGGAGGTTGTCCATCGCGGTACGGACGGTGGAGATGTAGGTGTCGCTGAAGGTGTAGTAGAAGACTGCTACGTCCCCCTTAGACGAATCGCTTCCGCAGGATACCATCGCGAAAGCTCCGGTGACGATCATGAGGACCGCCAGCATTACTGACAGGATCTTCTTTTTCATGGTGTGATTTCCTTTCTCATTTTGCCTCCGTGGGGTGTCCGCGGAGGAATTCCTTTTTCGGAAGTCTTTGCTTCCCTTGTTGTGTAAATATTATACCGCATCCGGGTAAAAATTGAAATAGAATAAACTACTCCGAATGTTCAAAATTCTATTCTCGACTCTTTAGTGTAAAAAATCATACCATTGAGCAAAAAATTCAAACACGGATATTGTTATCTGACGAAAAATGTGATATAATTTATTATAGGATGAAGCCGACGCCGCACGGCGGGCTTTCTGTATGTTTATTATTTACCGGAGGATGACAATGTATACAGCCCTTGTGGTCGACGATGAGCAGGAACTCAGGCAGGCGATAATCGAGAGCGTCGACTGGGAAAAGGCGGGATTCCGCGTGGTCGGGGACGCCGGAAACGGAATCGACGCGCTCGAGCTCGCGGAAAAGCTCGAGCCTGACCTTATCCTCACAGATATAAAAATGCCGATGATGACCGGTCTTGAGCTCGCAAAGCAGGTGCGCGAGCTTCGCCCGGCGACTCAGGTCGTGATACTCAGCGGCTACGACGATTTCGGCTACGCCAAGGCGGCGATCGAATATAATATAATAGGATATCTGCTGAAGCCGATATCCGCCGCGGAGCTCTCCGCCGAGCTTGAGAACATCCGCCAGAAAATGGACAAGTACTTCGCGAAGATGCGCGGGGCGGAGTCGGACGAGCTGTCCGCGAAGAGGCTCGAGATCACCGAGTTCCTTCTCCCGATCCTTCTCGGAAACGGCGAGGATTCGCCGAGTGAGGAGGTGCTGAGACGCCGCGCCGCGGAGCTCGGACTGTTCACGCCGGACGCTTCGTGCAGTTACGCCGTCATAGCGGCGAAATTCAAGGACGCGGACCTTGTCACCTGCACCGGACCAAGCCATATTGATTTTGTCAACAATATTCTTCGCGGGTACCTCGCGGCGGAGAGCTTTCTCGTCAACGGAAGGATCATCTCGCTTGTCAGGAGCGACTCGGACAACCTCGGAGACGCGCTGAGACTGCCCTCGCGTGAGCTTGTCCAGAACGCCGGCAGAATGCTCGGTGAGACCTGCACGATCGGTATCAGCCGGACCTTCGATAAGCTCTCGAAATGCGGCGGCGCGTACTTCGAGGCGATCACGGCGAGACGATACACGGTCGACGGCGGAGGTCCCATCCGTTTCATCACCGACCAGGAGCACTCGAGCGCGGACGAATTCGAGACGGTCGAAAAATCCGTCTATAAGCTTGAACAGCTGCTCAAGGTCGGAAGCCCGGACGAGTTGTCGTCCTTTCTCGCGGCTCTCATCGGTTCGAACCGGCACGGGCTCAATTATCTCGTGATACAGATACTCGCGACCGTATACCGTACTGTCAGCGCCGTGTCCGACAACGAGGCTCTGTCAGAGCTTATGCGCGGGAACCCGGTCTACAGCCGTGCCGCCCTCTACGACAGCGAGCCGAACGTCCAGAACGACCTGAAGAACCTCTGCATGAGCGCGAGAGGGATCATTTCGCGGTATCAGAAGGAAAACACGGAGCTTCTCTGCGACAATGTCGTGCAGATAATTGACTCGGAATACCAGAACGAGTCCCTGTCGCTAACGGACATAAGCGAGAGACTGTATGTCAGCCCGAACTATTTAAGCTCGCTTATCAAGAAGTACCGCAAGGTGAATTTCACGACCCTGCTGACCGAGAGGCGGATGAAGGCGGCGGCGGATATGCTGCTCTGCACGCAGATGAAGATACTCGAGATAGCCGAGAAGTGTGGCTACAGCGACCAGCATTATTTCAGCTATTGTTTCAAGAAATATTACGGTACGACGCCGATGAAGATGCGCGAGACCGGGAGAGGTACACAGATGTCGAGCTGAATCACAAACGTATGAGAGGTGAAGAGTCATGGATACAAATGAGTACAGCACGAAAAAAATGCGGCTCGCGACCCTGACCGCCGTCGCGATAATCATTACGGTCGCCGCCGTGGTCGCCGTCAGTATAATTCCGTTCGTAAGCATATACAGCAGCACCGTGGAGTCGGACGCCGGGATGGCGCTCGAGCAGTCGGCGAGACAGACGACGATGGCTCTCGGGAACCTTATCGACGGAATGGAGGGCAGACTGCTGAACATATGCAGAGAGGTCAGGAAGAGCGAGGACATCACTGATCTTGACGACAGACTGTCCGTCGCGGCGCGGCTCGAGGAGTCGATCGAGGCGATATGTGTTTACGACATGGAGGGGAATACGCTTTCTGTCGGAGGCTCCGGGCATGAACTCAAGGATCAGTCGTCGATAAATCTTTCGTATGACGGAGAGCTTTTTGGGAGCGCTGAGAACTTTGCCATATCCCTTCCGCACGTCCAGACGCTGTTCCGCGAGTACTACCCGTGGGTCGTGACGATAGCGCGGCGTGAGGAAGGCGCGCTTAACGGCGAGGACGTGTATGTCGCGATAGATTTCAGGTTCTCGGATATCTCCGGGTATGTCGACAATATAGGCATAGGCGCGCACGGCTATTGTTTCATAATTGACGCCGACGGAAATCTCGTATATCACCCGCGCCAGCAGATGCTCTACTCCGGACTTATAAAAGAGGAAGTGACGAGGCTCACCGGCATGGACGACGGCACGGTGCGCGACGGGAACGTGATGCGCACGATACTGACGCTCGACAGCACCGGATGGAGGGTCATAGGCGTCAGCTATCTTGACGAGGTGAACGCGACGCGGGACAGGACACTTTCGAGCGTTCTGCTGACGACGCTTCTCTGCTGCGCCGGGGTCGCGGTGCTGATCGCCGTGATCTTCTCGCAGATAATAACGAAGCCGGTGAAATCGCTGATCGGCGCTATGCGTGGATTCGAGGAGCACCCGGAGAATTACCGCTACTCCCCGGCGCCGATACACATTGCCGAGTTACAGCTCATTTCCGACTCCTTCGGTCAGATGGCGTGGATTGTCCAGTCGCTGATGGAGAAGATAAGGAACGAGGAGGCTCTTCTCAGGAAAACCGAGCTGAAGGCGCTTCAGGCGCAGATCAACCCGCATTTTCTCTACAACACGCTCGACTCGATACAGTGGATGTGCGAGCGCGGAAAGAACGAGAGCGCGGTCAGAATGGTCGGAGCGCTCGGCAAGCTGTTCAGGATAAGCATAAGCCGCGGGCACGAGCTGATCCCGATAAGGGACGAGCTGAAGCACGTCGAGAGCTATCTGATAATCCAGAAGTACCGCTACAGCGACCGCTTTGAGTACACTTTCGACGTCGACGAGAGCCTCGGCGGATATCTGTGCAGCAAGATAACTCTTCAGCCGCTCGTCGAGAACGCTATCTATCACGGAATAGAGCCGCTGATCGACGACGGCGAGATCATCATATCTGTAAAACCGGACGGAGACGACATACTCATGACGGTCAGCGACAACGGCGTCGGCATGACGGCGGAGCAGGTCGAGGGACTGCTGAAAAAAGAGCGCAGCGACTCGAGCGGCATCGGGATCAAGAATGTGAGCGACCGGATAAAGATATACTTCGGCGACAGCTACGGAGTCAAGGTCGAGAGCGAGCCGGACGTCGGGACGAAGATAACGGTCAGAATACCGAAGATAACAAAAGAGCCGGATTGAGAGGAATTTTCAGTATGAGATTCAGGATAATAATTCTGGTAGTTGTAATGATAACCTGCGGCGCGATAATACTCGGCTGCGGCGGGGAGCAGAAGACCACGGACTACAATATCGCGGTGATAGCGAAGTCGACCGGTTCGGATTTCTGGCAGAACGTGAAGCGCGGTGTGAACGCCGCCGCGGTCGAGTACAACACGAACGTGACCTTTATAGGTCCGGAAAACGAAGAGAACTGGTCGGCGCAGAACACGATGATAGTCTCAGCCGTGGCGCGCGGCGCGGACGCGATTGTTCTGTCGGCTATAGATTACGAGCTGACGAGGGACGCCGTTGACGCCGCCGCTGCCGCCGGGGTCAGGATAATAACGATAGACAGCGGGGTTGACAGCGGAAACGTGAGCGCGTTCATCGGGACCGACAACACCGAGGCGGGAAGGCTCGCGGGGAAAGCCGCGCTCGAGCTCTGCGGAGATACACCGGCTGTTCTCGGGCTTGTCAATTACAGCGAATCGACCGAAAATGTCCGTGAGCGTGAGGAGGGTCTGCGCGCCTTCGCGGCTGAGAACGGGATGACTGTCGCCGCCGTGGCGAACGTCGAGTCGAACACCGAGAGCGCCACCGCTGGCGCGAAGAAGCTGCTCTCCGAGCATCCTGAGATCAATGTCATTATCGGCTTCAACGAGTGGATGACACTCGGCGTAGGGTACGCCGTACAGGATATGGGACTGTCTGAGGAGGTCGCCGCGGTCGGGTTTGACAGTAATGTCGTCTCGGTCGGGATGCTCGAGACCGGGGAGATGGACGCGCTGATTGTCCAGAACCCGTTCGCGATAGGCTATCTCGGAGTCAAGAGCGCTGTCGAGCTGCTCGGCGGGAAGGATATTGCCGCGGTCGACAACACGTCGATTATCGTCGTTACGAAAGAAAATATGTTTGAGCCGGAGGTGCAGAGGATACTCTTCAAATTCTGGTAAAAAGAGGGGCTGCCGTGAGTTTACGCGGCAGCCCCTCATGCTATTTACATTTCATCCACGGCGACAGTTTCCTCGGATTTTGCTTTACCGAGATCCGAGATGACAAGTCTTCTGGTGGTTTCCGAAACGGAGCTTGTTGCCTTTACGGCGTCGAACGCGTCCTTCCAGCAGCCATATATCGTCTCATACCGCTCCGCGAGCCTGTCTTCATTGTATTTGCGGAAAAATCTGACGGCGTACGACTTGAGCGCGGCGTAGGTTCCGAGGGTATACATGAGCTTCCATGCCTCTGCGTCCGCGCCTCCGGTGTACGACATGATAGTGTCATACGCTGCGAGACCCTTTGCGTTGTCACACCATTCGTTTCCGAGAAGATGGTCTTTCGCGAGCGCTTTCGTGTCCGCGACGAGCTGTTCCGGCGCTTTTGGAGCTTTTCCGGTTACTGTCAGGACTGAGAGTATCGGCAGTTCGAGCCTCCCGAGCTTTTCATACCTGACCGTATCCTCCTGACCGTTTATCCTCAGCGTCGCGAAAGTCTCCGTATCATCGTCATATCCGGTGACAAGCCCCCACTCACAGCCGCTGATGTCCCAGGCGACAGCGGCTGTGCCATTGTCTGTCGAATCGCGTATCAGCTTTATCGCGGTCTCACGTCTTTCGGCTTCGATGTCGTCCTGTCCCCATAGACGCTCCGCGTATCCGCAGGTCAGCCCGCCGTTTTCGACCCACCGTTTCTGCGCCGCGAACTCCCATATGCTCGTCTCGCTCGGACAGAGGTCAGGCGCCGCCCACATCCGGAACGCGAAGCCGCTCGCGGCGGCGATATCGTCCGCGAACTCCGCGTACCCGCCGCACCTGAGCGCCGCGGAGAGACATTTCACGAGCGAGAAGAGATATCCTGTAGGGTCGGCGGTGCCGTCAAAAGAAACGTTCAGCTTTTTCATGTCAGATCCTCCGTGATATATTTCATTGCACTCATTATATCATATCTTCCCGCGGATGTCAACAAAAAAAGCGACACCCGGAGACGAATCCGGATATCGCTTTATGGATACACTGATTAAATCGGGTTTTCGCGAAAAAAAGGCTTGAATATATGGGCTTTTTTCCGCGAAAACAACCTTAAATCAGTGTTTCCTTATATTCTGCTGCTTTACTGGTTCTCCCAGAGAACGATCTCTCCGTTTGCAAGTGTTTTTTTCATGTCGATGAGCCGCTGGTTCGATGAGCCGCGGAAGCGCAGGGACAGGTTCTTCAGCTTCTCGACAAACCGACCGTCAACGAGAACGTCGATAAGGTCAAGCAGCGGCAGGGTCGCCTCACAGTGCGGATGCGCGCCATCACGCGTCATCTCTTCGTAGGTGAAGCCGGAATACATCCAGATCGTCTTGTCCGGGTATCTCTCACGCACACGTCTGACAAACGGCAGGAGCGCTCGCTGGTTTGACGGCTCGAACGGCTCGCCGCCGAGTATCGTCAGACCCTTTATATAGCTCCGGTCAAGCAGGCTCAGGATATGCTCCTCGGTCTCAGACGTGAAGGGCTCACCGTAACCGAAATCCCACGTTTCCGGTTGGAAACAGTTCTCACAGTGATTCGTGCAGCCCGAGACGAACAGAGAGACACGAACTCCCGGACCGTCCGCGATGTCGGACGGTTTTATCGCCGCGAAATTCATTAAAGATGCAGCACCCTTTCCTTGATCTCCTGCGTGCGTCCCTGATTCCAGAACTGCGTGCCGATATATCCGCAGGTGCGGCGGGCTACGTTCATCTTGTTCTGGTCGTCGTTGCCGCAGTTCGGGCAGACCCAGACGAGCTTTCCGTCCCGTTCCTTTATCTCGATCTCGCCGTCATAGCCGCAGACCTGACAGTAGTCGCTCTTCGTGTTCAGCTCGGCGTACATGATGTTGTCGTAGATGAACTTGATTATCTCGAGCACGGCGTCGAGATTCTGCTGCATATTCGGCACCTCGACGTAGCTTATCGCGCCGCCGGTCGAGAGCGCCTGGAACTGCGATTCGAACTTCAGCTTCTCGAACGCGTCGATATGCTCGGTCACGTGGACATGATAGCTGTTCGTGATATACCCCTTGTCGGTGACTCCCGGGATTATGCCGAAGCGCTTCTGGAGACACTTCGCGAACTTGTAGGTCGTCGACTCTAGCGGGGTGCCGTAAAGGCCGAAGCCTATTGTCGTCTCTTTCTTCCACTTCTCGCACGCGTCGTTCATATGTCTCATAACCTCGAGCGCGAACGGCGTCGCGGACGGGTCGGTATGCGACTTTCCGGTCATATATCTGACGCACTCGCAGAGACCGGCGTATCCGAGCGATATCGTCGAATATCCGCCGACAAGCAGCTTGTCAATCGGCTCGCCCTTCTTCAGTCTCGCGCAGGCACCGTACTGCCAGAGAATCGGGGCAGCGTCGGACAGCGTGCCCATAAGGCGGTTGTGGCGGCACATCAGCGCCCTGTAGCACAGGTCAAGGCGCTCGTCGAATATCTTCCAGAACTTATCGTAGTTTCCGCCGGACGAGCAGGCGATGTCGACGAGATTCAGCGTGACGACGCCCTGATTGAACCGACCGTAGAACTTGTAGTTCCCGTTCTCGTCCTTCCACGGGGAGAGCGCGCTGCGGCAGCCCATGACAGGGAAGCAGTTTCCCTCCTTGAGCTCCTTCATCTTCTTCTCTGAGATGTAGTCCGGGACGAGACGCTTTGCCGTGCACTTCGCGGCGAGCTTCGTCAGGTACCAGTACTCGGAGTTCTCGGTGATGTTGTCCTCCTCGAGGACGTATATGAGCTTCGGGAACGCGGGGGTCACCCATACTCCGGTCTCGTTCTTGACACCCTTGTAGCGCTGTTCGAGGGTCTCCTCGATTATCATCGCGAGGTCCTTCTTCTCCCGCTCGTTCTTCGCCTCGCCGAGGTACATGAAGACGGTGACGAACGGAGCCTGACCGTTAGTCGTCAGGAGGGTCAGCACCTGATACTGTATAGTCTGGACGCCGCGGCTTATCTCCTCGCGCAGGCGTCTCTCGACTATGTTCGTGATCTGCTCTTCGTTCAGCGGGATTTCGAAGTCTTTCGACTCGGCAATGACGCTGCGGCGGATCTTTTCGCGGCTCACCTGCACGAACGGCGCGAGATGCGCGAGCGAGATTGACTGTCCGCCGTACTGGTTTGACGCCACCTGAGCGATGATCTGTGTCGCGATATTGCAGGCGGTCGAGAAGGAATGCGGTCTCTCAAGCATCGTCCCGGTGACGACCGTGCCGTTCTGGAGCATATCCTCGAGATTGACGAGGTCGCAGTTGTGCATATGCTGCGCGAAATAGTCGGTGTCATGGAAATGTATGATGCCTTCCTCATGCGCCTTGACGATATCCTGCGGGAGAAGAATGCGGTCGGTCAGGTCGCGAGAGACCTCGCCCGCCATGTAGTCGCGCTGGGTCGAGTTGATGACCGGGTTCTTGTTCGAGTTCTCCTGCTTTGCCTCCTCGTTGTTGCACTCGATGAGCGAGAGTATCTTCTCGTCGGTGGTGTTCGAGCGGCGGATAAGGTCGTGCGTGTAGCGGTAGGTGATATAGTTCTTCGCGACCTCGAAGGCTCCGTGCGCCATTATCTGGTGTTCGACCATGTCCTGTACTTCCTCGACGCCGGGGGAGCGGCCGAGGCGCTCACAGGACAGCACCACGCTCTCGGCGATGCGGTCGATCTGCTTGCCGGTCAGGCGTATCGACTCGTCGACCGTGATGTTCGCCTTGCTGATCGCTCTTATTATCTTGTTCTTATCGAATTCGGCTTCCGAGCCGTTGCGTTTGATGATCTTCATTATGGTTCTGGTCCTTTCCGAAAGTGTGTCTTTGTCCCTTAACGGGTCCGCTTTTGAGTATGTAAAACCGCACGGCGTCAGCCATGTCGTGCGGCGGTCATAAAAGCTCATATATCGACGCCTACACTACCCGTAGTGTAGGATGCCCTTATATGATACCATATCTAGTGTCGTTTGTCAAGGCCGGAGATAAATCACTGATAATTCGGCGTTCTAAATAAAACCGTGTATGCTTTTTTGTATACTTGTGTCTTATAGGGGTATTGACACGGGACGCCAAAAATGATACAATATTCTGTGGAAAAATCTGAGGCTTGAATGGCGGAGATGATCTCCGCCGGTTGTGAAAGGATATCATGAAACATCTGAAACAGATAGCGATAATTCTCGCGGTCTCCTTTGCGGGGGAGGCGCTGCACTCGTTGATACCGCTGCCGGTGCCGGGGAGCATTTACGGACTTCTTCTGATGCTGGCGCTGCTTATGACCGGCGTCGTGAAGATACATGAGGTGAAGGCGGTCGGCGACTGGCTGATCGCGCTGATGCCTATAATGTTCGTCGCGCCGACGGCGGGGCTGATCTCCGGGTTCGACAGCTACCGCGGGTTCATTATACCGATAATAGTGATCGTGCTCGTGACGACGCCGCTGACTATGGTCGTCACCGGCAAGACCGCGGAGGGACTCATGCGCGTCGAGGAGAGAAAGAGAAAGGAGAGACGTCACAATGATAAATGAGGCTGTTGCCGGAATGTCGTTCTTCGGGGTTTTCCTGACGGCGGCGGTATACGTTTTCGCGCTGTGGCTCCAGAAGAAGACGCGGCTCGCGATACTCAACCCGCTGCTTGTCACCTGTCTCGCGGTGATCGCGATATTGCTCGCGACGGGGATTGACACGAATGTTTTCATGTACGGCGGGCTGAAGGCGGATGGGACCTTTGACGGAACCGGGGCGGCGTTCTTCCAGAATATGCTGACGCCGACGACGGTCTGTCTCGCTATACCGCTTTACGAGAAGCTGTCATATCTTAAGAAGTATCCGCTAGCGGTGTTCGGCGGGATACTTTCGGGAACTGTGGCTTGTCTTGGAAGTGTGCTCGGCTTGTCTGTTGCTTTCGGTCTGACGCATGAGCAGTATGTGACGATGCTGCCGAAGTCGATAACCACGGCGATAGGGATGGGGCTGTCGGAGGAGCTTGGCGGTCTGGCGCCGGTGACGGTGGCGGTGATCATACTTACCGGTATATTCGGAAATGTGGCTGCGGAGTTCATATTCCGTCTGTTCAGGATAAAAGACCCGGTGGCGCAGGGGCTCGCCTGCGGGACAGGCGCGCACGCTATGGGTACGTCGAGGGCGTCTGAGCTCGGAGAGGTGCAGGAGGCGATGAGCGGTCTGTCGATAGCGGTCTGCGGTCTTCTGACGGTTGTCCTCGCGTCGTTGTTCTCAATGATAAATTTCTGAAAAAAACAACTATGCGGCGCAGGATGTCTGATGAGCCGCGGACAAACGGCGGCGTACAAGCTAACCTTGACTATAAAACTCTGCGACGCAGGATGTCTGATGAGCCGCGGACGAATGGCGGCGCACTTACGAACTCTGACTATAAAAATTAACATTTTTTTTGAGGAAAGGGGTTGAAAATGGGGTGGGAATGGAGTACAATATTATAGTAATGATATGAAAAGCGGCGCGCGGGGGTTTTGCCGGGCGCTGTGGATATTATGAAAGGAATGGTCATTTACAATGGCACTTGTAACTACTACTGAGATGTTCAAGAAGGCTTACGCTGGCGGATATGCTATCGGCGCTTTCAACATCAATAATATGGAGATCGTTCAGGCGATCGCTGAGGCTGCCGGAGAGGCTAAGTCTCCGGTTATTCTTCAGGTTTCCGCCGGCGCGAGAAAGTACGCTAAGCAGGAGTATCTGATGGCGCTTGCTCAGGCTGCTATCAAGGATTCGGGCATTGATCTTGCTCTTCACCTTGACCACGGCGCTGATTTTGAGATCTGCAAGGCTTGCATCGACGGCGGATTCACTTCTGTCATGATCGATGGTTCGCATCATTCCTTCGAGGATAACATCGCTGTTACCAAGAAGGTTGTTGAGTATGCTCACGCGCATGGCGTCGTCGTTGAGGGTGAGCTCGGAAGACTCGCGGGCGTTGAGGATGACGTCAAGGTTTCCGCGGCTGATTCGTCTTACACCCGTCCGGAAGAGGTCGAGGAGTTCGTTACCAAGACCGGCGTTGACTCGCTCGCTATCGCTATCGGTACTTCCCACGGCGCTTATAAGTTCAAGCCGGAGCAGTGCACAAGGAACGCTGACGGCGTTCTCGTTCCGCCTCCGCTTCGTTTTGATATTCTTGAAGAGGTCGCTAAGAGACTTCCGGGCTTCCCGATCGTTCTTCACGGCGCTTCGAGCGTTCCGCAGGAGTATGTCAAGGAGATCAACTCCATCGGCGGCAAGCTTCCGGACGCTATCGGTATTCCGGAGGAGGAGCTCCGTCAGGCAGCGAAGATGGCAGTCTGCAAGATCAATATCGACTCCGATATCCGTCTCGCTATGACCGCCGGTATCCGCCGCGTCATGCACAACCAGCCCGAGGTGTTCGATCCCCGTACTTACCTCTCCGTCGCCCGCGATGAGGTTAAGAAGATGGTTTACCACAAGATCACCACTGTTCTTGGTTCGCAGAACACTCTTTAATTAACATAAAAAAACAGACGCGCGGCGCCGGGAGGTCTTTCTTCCGGCGCCGCGGTTGAATCCGGGGAAAGGATAGATTCAAAACTATGAAATGGACGGAAAAATACCGTATCAATACTCATGACTGCGACCCGGCGGGGTTCGTGAGGGCTTCTCTTGTGCTGAGATATATGCAGGAGACGGCGAATTTGCAGATGAAGAATCTTGGTCCGACGAATGAGCAGCTCCGGGACGAGGGCAGGGCGTTTCTGCTCAGCCGGATAAATATGAGTCTGTATAATCCGCTTTACGCCGGCGACGAGATCGAGGTTTCGTCGTGGGGGTGCGAGAGCCGCGGGGTCAGCTTCAACCGGTGCTATCAGATACGGCGCGGTCACGAGATCATGGCGGAGGCGTCCTCGGTCTGGGGGCTCGTGGGGATTGAGGATCATAAGCTGTACCGCATCGAGGATATAAAGCTCGGGTTCGGAACCGACGAGCCGCTTGAGCTCGACGCGCCGAAGAGGGTTCATATCCCGCGGGAGCTGAATCTGGCTCTGGTCGGCGAGAGGACTATCGTTTACAGTGACCTTGACTATAACAATCATATGAATAACACGAATTATCCGGATATGCTGTGTGATTTCGTGCCGGATATGGTCGGACGGCGGGTCGCTTCCCTCGGGATCAGCTTCGCACATGAGGCGAGACTCGGCGAGGTGCTGAAGGTGTATATGACCGAGAGCGAGGGTATGTACTATTTCCGCACGGTGCGGAGCGATGGTCAGATCAACGTCGAGGCTATCATGACGCTTGAGTGATAAGCTCATTGTTGTGAGGCTGACAATGAACTATCAATAATGAATTAAAAATGTCGCGCGTGAGAACGGGCGACATTTTTGTATGGAGATTTGTACCGGCGGGAAATCGTGTCAGAGCGAGTTCATTTTCCGGTATTTCTGCGGCGTCACGCCGAACTTTTCCTTGAAGCGCCTTGAAAAGTAGAACTGGTCGCAGAAACCGTAGCGTTCGCTGATGCGGGAGATCTGCATATCCGTCTCGATCAGGAGCTGGCGGCAGCCGGACATGACTTCGGTGTCGATGTATGTGCCGATCGGCATCCCGACTTCCTCGGAGAATTTTTTCTTCAGTGTCGAACGGGCGGCGAAGATGGCTTTGCAGATGTCGCCGGTCGTCATGTTGATCGACAGGTTCTCATGGATGTATCCGAGGGCTCTTGACACCTCGGAAGAGTAGCGGTGCGTCGTCAGCTTCACTTCCGGCGCGCCGGAGAGGAGGTTTAACAGGACGCGCATGAGTTCCGATTTCAGTGAGAGTGAGTCGGAGAGGTCGGGGGAGAGATATTTTGAGACGAGTTCGAGCGTCTTTTCCGCGGGATATTCGCATTCGAGCGGATATGGGTATTCGGCGAGAAAGTCGTATCCGCTCGAGTTGACAAGGCGGATGTTGAAATACAGGAAATGTATGCCGGTTTCGCAGCCATTGTCGTAGATGAGGTCGGACGGGATGAGGTAGGCGTGTCCGGGGCGGAGGTCGGTGCGCTTTCCACCGCTTATTATGTAGGCGTCGCCGCCGAGGATGAAGTAGAGCTTTGAGTAGTGCGGCGGGAGAGAGCGGGTCTTGTACCATTCGGTGCCGGCAATCAGATAGCCGCTTATCAGGATTTCTACCGATATATTGTTGACGGCGTCGGCACAGAGTTCGTTGGTTTTTAACAGCATAGCCAAATCTCCATATTTTATGAACATTATTGCATTGAATAACTGCCTGCAATAGTATATAATTGATATACGAGGTCCGGTTGGAGCCGGACAGATGAGAGAATCATATTTTTATGAAAGGCAGGAAAACAAGATGAAAAGAATGAACAAGGCACTCGCGTCGATGATTATGGCGGGAACGGTCTGCGCGGCTATGATGGCGGGACCTGTGTCCGCCGGGGTTATGCAGGACAGCGCTCCGGACGCTTCGAAGCTTCCGGCGGGAACGCTTATCTACAGCGAGGATTTCGAGGGGAAAACAGCTGCCAGCACCGAAAAGGCGCTTGATGTGCTCGGATGGACAAAGGCAGAGGGGCTCAGAACCTTCACAATGAAGCTCTCGATTGCCGATGGCAAGCTGTACGTTGATAATCTTGACGATTCGAGTGAGGATTCTTACGCGCTTATCATGGACAGCGATTACCTTAAGAAGGTCTGCAATCAGGATTATACTTATGAGTATGACGTGACTTACCGCGACGCGGGGAATACTTCGAGGTATGTGTCGCTGCTTTGCAACTATGACGGGGTCGACAATTACAACACGGTGGATATGCGTATCCGCGGCGACGGTTACAACCAGACGAGGCACGGGGATTCGTGGATTCATTATAATGATACGACCTGCCCGCTGCGCGCGACTGATGATACGGCTATAATCACTCAGTTGTTCGGGGACAAGTTCCAGGAGGACGGGATGCTTCTCAAGGATCGCAAGGTGACTGTGCGTGTCGAAACTTCGATAGAGAAGGGACCGACCGTTTATGTCAACGGCGTCAAGGCGTCGGATATGCAGGCGAACCAGGATCAGTGGAATACGATAGATTCTTACGCGATCTGCTTCAAGGCGTCGAAGCTCATTAAGGCTGAGATAGACAACATCCGCATCTGGACCGGAATGTCTGAGAAGCCTCTTGAGGTGAAGACGGTTGACGCGGCGGCTGATACTCCAGCGGCGGCAACGTCCGACGTGTCCCTTGCGGTATCCGTGGCTGCCTTTGCAGTGGCGTGCGCGGCTGTGGCTGTCCTCCGTAAAAAGAGTGTGTGAATTCAGAATAATGCTTCTTTCCTCAATAATGTATAAAGTTTGAGGGAGAGAGGGGGGCGGGGGAGAGAGGACCCTTTTCAAAGGGTCCTTTCTCCCCCGCAAGCTGGCGCATCGCACTCATATAGGTCTTTGCCGGCGGTACTTCTGAGGAGTATCGCCGTATTTTGCTTTGAAGCGTCGGGAGAAGTAGAATTGGTCGCAGAATCCGAATTTTTCGCTTATTTGCAGAACAGTGAGTTCGGATTTTGTGAGGAGTTGTTCGGATTCGAAGAGGATGGTTTCGTCGATATAGTTGCCGATTGTCATTCCGACTTCGGATTTGAATTTTTTGGCGAGGGTGCTTTCGGAGACGAAGGAGTTGGCGGCGATTTCTTTTACGCCGAGTTTGAGGGAGAGGTGGGAGCGGATGTAGTCGATTGCGAGGAGGACGCAGCGGGAGTAGGCGGATGAGGTGAGGGCGACGTGGTTGTCGCCGATCATTCTGAGAACGGAGGAGTAGAGTTCTTGTCGCAGGAGCAGTCCGCTGTAGAGGTCGTCGGTGTTCATGAGGGAGATGAGTTTGTCTTTGATGTTTGCGGGCGGGGTGTATTCCATCATGTTTTTGCAGCATCTGAGGAGGTCGGAGCCGTTGTAGTCGGTTAGGTTTATGTGGAAGTAGATTTGTTCCATGCTTGATTCGCAGGCGTAGCGGAAGGAGAAGCCGGTGGGCATGAGGTAGCATTTTCCTGGTTCGAGGGAGAGGGTTTTCGCATGTTTGCCGTTGCTTGTGATGGTTATGTATGGGTCGCCGCCGATTATGTAGTAAAGGCGGGCGTAGGGCGGGGTGACGATGTTGCCGACCCATTCGCCGCCGGCGGTGGCGTGGCCGTAGTCTATTATTCTCAGTTGGATGTTGTTCAGGTTTTCGCAGAGTGAGTAATCCTTTTTTATGATCATGCCTGTTCCTTTTTGGCGCGGTCGCAAAATGCTGGAAAATCCATACTTTTTACTGAATATTACCTTGTTTTGCGGCGTGGTATGGTATATAATATACTTGCTTGCGGGGCGCGGTGATTTTTACCGGTTTACCTTTTTTTCATATACATATATATAATACACCATCCGCGCCGATAAAGCAAGTACTTACGTGAAATTTTTTATAAGGAGGACAGAAAAAATGTCCAGCTACGTAACGAGAAAAACTCCCGGCGATACTGAATGGTTCAGACATGACCGTTTCGGTATGTTCATCCATTGGGGACTCTATTCGCTTCCCGCGCGCCATGAGTGGGTGAAGAATTTTGAGCGCACCCCCGAGGAGAAGTACCAGAAGTACTTCGAGCACTTCAATCCCGACCTCTACGACCCGAAGGAATGGGCGCGTCAGGCCAAGGCTGCGGGGATGAAGTATGTCGTCCTCACGACAAAGCATCATGAGGGCTTCTGCATGTTCGACTCGCAGTACACCGATTATAAGTGCACGAACACTCCGGCGGGACGCGACCTTGTCCGCGAGTATGTCGACGCTTTCCGCGCCGAGGGACTGCACATCGGCTTCTACTATTCGCTGATCGACTGGCATCATCCTGAATTCCCGATTGATATGCTTCACCCGCGCCGCGACGATCCCGACGCCGAAGAACAATCGAAAGGCCGCGATATGCACAAGTACGCCGAGTACATGAGAAATCAGGTCACCGAGCTCCTGACGAACTACGGCAAGATAGATATCCTCTGGTTCGACTTCTCCTACTCCGGCAACAAGCCCGCTCCCGGCAAGGAATGGATGAAGGGCAAGGGCAAGGATGACTGGGAAGCTGAAGAGCTCATAGCCACAGCCCGCCGCCTCCAGCCCGGCATAATCATCGACAACCGCACCGAAATCGAACAGGATCTCTGGACCCCCGAACAGTACCAGCCGAAGGAATGGGTCCGCCACGCGACGACCGGTGAACTCGTCACATGGGAAGCCTGCCAGACCTTCTCCGGCTCCTGGGGCTACCACCGCGACGAGACAACCTGGAAGAGCCCCGAAATGCTCGTCCAGATGCTCATCAACACCGTCTCCATCGGCGGCAACCTCCTCATGAATGTCGGTCCCACCTCCCGCGGCTACCTCGACTACCGCGCCGAAGCCGCCCTCGCCGCCTACGCCGGCTGGATGAAATACAACAGCCGCTCCATCTACGGCTGCACCATGGCAGAACCCGACCTCCTCCCCCTCTGCCCGAACGGCTGCAAATTCACCCAGAGCGAAGACGGCAAACGCCTCTACATCCACCTCTTCGAATACCCCTTCCAGTATCTCGAACTCCCCGGCTTCGCGGGCAAAGTCGACTACGCACAGTTCCTCCACGACGGCAGCGAAATCCTCTTCGAAGAAAAGAACATCTCGCACTTCAGCGAAGGCCGCTCCACCGCCGACAACCTCCTCGTTTTCAAACTCCCGGTCATCAAACCTAACACCATCGTGCCGGTTATCGAAGTTTTTCTGAAATGAAAATCGGGGGAAAGAAACCGCTTTGAAAAGCGGTTTCCCTCCCCCGAACCCCCTTCCTTCCGTAAACTTCATACAACGGTAAATGAAGAAACAACGCCGACCGTTCAATCGCGGTCGGCGTTCATTTTTACGCCGTTTTCGGCTTCATTTTTGACATCTGGCGCTGCGCCATCACGAGACCGTAGTAGATGCCCTTCTTTCGCATCAGCTCGTCGTGCGTGCCCATCTCGGCGATCGTGCCCTTGTCAAGCACAATCAGGCGCGTCGCGTTCCGGAGCGTTGACAGACGATGAGCTATCGCGAACGTCGTCCTGTCCTTCGTCAGCTTCTGAAGCGACTCCTGTATCTGCCGCTCAGTCTCAGTGTCAAGCGACGCCGTCGCCTCATCAAGAATCAATATCCGCGGATTATGCAGCAGCGCCCGCGCGATCGAAACCCTCTGCCTCTCTCCGCCCGACAAGGTATGCCCTTTCTCGCCGACCTTCGTATTATACGCGTCCGGCAACTTCATGATAAACTCATGCGCCCCCGCGATCTTAGCCGCCGTGATTATCTCATCCCGGCTCGCGTCCGGCTTCGCGTAAGCGATATTATCATAGATAGTCCCCGCGAACAGGAACGTCTCCTGAAGCACCACGCCCGTCTGCGACCTCAGACAATCCTGCGACAGATCACGTATATCGACGCCGTCAACCCTGATACAGCCCTCGTCAACGTCATACATCCGCATCAGAAGATTTATCAGCGTCGACTTTCCGACGCCGGAACGCCCGACGATACCGATCATCTCGCCCGGCTCGACGTGAAGGTTGATCTTCTTGAGAACCTCATTCGTCTCGTCATATCCGAACGACACGTTCTCGAAATCTATCGTTCCCTTTATCTTTATGTCCATGGCGTTCTCCTTGTCCGGAACGTCGATCTTCTCGTCTATGATCTCAAAGACCTTCGCCGTTGAGGTCATGAACTGCACAAGACGCCTCGGCAGGTTGGCGACCCATCTCAGCGGTCCGTAGATCATCCCGACATAAGCGGAGAACTGTGTCATCTGACCAAGCGTCATCTCGCCGCCGATTATCTTGTTTCCGGCGTAATAGAGCAGGAAAAACTCACCGATACCCATGAAGAAGTTCAGCCACGGCCACACGGTCGCCCAGAGCCTTTCATTGCGGATATTGATGTCCCTTGCCTCCTTTGAGGCGTCGTCGAACCTTTTCGCCTCCCGCGCCTCCATGCCGAACGCCTTAACGACGCGGATTCCGGAGAATATATCATGAAGGATTGTATTGCTCTTCGAGCCGATATGCCACGACTTGTTGTACAGCCTGTGCATGAACTGCCAGAACAGCCTGAACGACAGCGACACGAACGGCGCCGGAAGCAGTATCATCAGCGCCAGCCGCCAGTCATATATGAACAGCATGACCGACACCGAGACAAGTATCAGCGACTGCTGCACAAGATCCGGCACGGTGTTCGTGATGAACGACTGAATCTGTGAGGTGTCGCTGTTGACGCGGTTCATCAGCTCTCCCGCGGTGCGCTTTGAGATACGCGCGATCGACATCTGCTGTATCTTTCCGAAGACCATGCTCCGGAGCTTTATTATGACCTTGTTGCTCGTCGATATCAGCACGCTGCTGCGGAGAACCGACAGCAGGCTCGACACGATATATATCGCGGCGAGCGAGACGATGACGAGCACGAACTGCCAGAGAACGACATTCTCCGGCGTCGGCGACTTGATGAAATCGTCAACGAGTATCCGGTTGACCCACGGTGTGATCAGGTTCACGCCGGTTATCACGAAGAACAGCAGCATAGACACGGCGAGAGACCACTTATAGGGCTTCGCGATGTCCCAGAGCCGCTTCATGACGCCCTTCTTGTCGACGCACCTCGGGCAGACGGTCGAGCCGGGCGGTAGCGGACGTCCGCATTTCTCGCAGAAACGCACGATCTCGTTTATGTAGTCGAACCTGAACTCGCCGGTTTCCTTGTACTTGTTTATCCGTTTCATGACAGCGCCCTGCTCCGAGGTGTGCGAGGCGTCGCTGCGGCATATGAGTGTGTCGGAGCCGTCGACAGTACACTCGCAGACGACGCTTCCGACCCCGGCGGTTATCCTGAAATCCTCAGCCGACGCGAGAGGTATCTCATGCACCCGCTCGCCGTTCATGTAGACTATGAGAGAGTCCTTCGTCAGGCAGCAGAGACCGTCCGCGCGCTGATCGGTTTCGTTCTGCCCGGTGACGCGCGGCGCGAGGTCGTAGTCGAAAATGACGACCGTGTCCTCACGTTTTACCGACGCGTCGGTCTTGTGAAGACGGTTCCACATGGCGTCCTTGCGGTCGTTTATGCGTCTGAGCGCGGCTTCCTCGCTTCCGGTCAGGTCGTTTATGTGTTCGCTCATTGATTTTCACATCCTTTCATAAGGTCACAGGGCGGCGTTATCCGGGCTTTACCGAGAGGGTCGCCATATACTGCGGGACATAGTTCCGCAGCGCTCCGTCACGGTCGCGGTCCTCATAGAGAGCCCTCAGACACAGCCCCGCCTCGAGTTGTCCGCCTATCTGCTCCTCCATCGAATGGGAGAACTGTATTCCCTCGGCGTTGTCGCGCATACGGCGGAACTCTTTGTCGTCCATTTCGAGAGGGTCGAACGGGAGGCGGTTCTTCAGCGTCAGCGGCTCGGTCAGCGTGTCGTCGAACAGGAAATTCAGCCCGTTGTCGAACCCGGCGAGCAGTCTCCCGCCCGGGACAAGCAGTCTCGCGCACTCGCGCCAGATATGTCTCACGTCCCTCACGTAGCAGTTCGAGACCGGGTGGAATATGATATCAAAGCTGTCGTCCGGGAAGGGAAGCGGCTTTGACATATCGCCTTTCACGATATCTATCGCGTAGCCCTCGCGCTCCGACATGATCCTTTCCTTTTCGAGCTGACTGTCCGAAAAGTCGAACACGGTGCAGACCGCGCCCGCCGCCGCGAAGAGCGGCATCTGCTGAGCCCCGCCGCTCGCGAGACCGAGAAGGCGTTTCCCGCGGAGATCTCCGAGCCACTCGTCCGGCACGGTGACGCACGGGGTCAGATACACGCGGACCTTTCCGCTCTCCTTTGCCGACAGGAACTCATCGTGCGTGACCGGGATTGTCCATTCGCAGCCGTTTTCCGCCCATTCGTCCCATGTCTCGGAATTGATCGACGTATAGCGGTCCTTGTCGTAGTTTTTCATAAGTAAAGCTCTATCTTCTTGTAGCTCTGTCTGTCGAGAGCCTCGACGTTCTCGATCTCGTAGCGGTTTCCGTCGACGTCGAGGATGAACACCCGCTCGGTGCCGTCCGCGAGGTGCGAGCGGATTATGCTTCTGAACGTGTCCTGAAGCGTGAAGCTCTTCTCACCGAACTCGCACTCGGTCTTCCAGTATGAGAAGCCGTAGCGCTCCTTTACCGAATATATTTTCTTTATCTTCGGCGTGTAGTATTTTGCCTCGAGCTCGTGCAGCAGCATACCTCTCGCCGGCTCGTCGAAGTCGTCGAGCGAGCGGATGAAGCCGATCTCTTTCTTGTCCCGGTCGAGCACCGAGATGTACTCAAGCGGCATATCGAACGGGAACGCGCGGGAGAGGAATATGCGCTCCGCCGTCTTCTCGAGCTTTCCGTTCTCTAAAAGACGCTCCTCGACCGCCTTTTTCTCGGGCTTCTTTTCTTCCTTCTTCCCGTCCTTTTCGTCGGGTTTGTCTGACGGCTTCTCGTCCTTCTTTTCCTCCGGAGCCGTCCAGCCGTCGGGCTTGTCGACGACAGCCTTCAGACCTATGAAGCCGTTCTTCTCGGTTATCTCACAGTTGTCACGGTTCAGGTAGATTATATTGACTATGCCGGAGAGCCCCGCCGGGGTATCCGTCTGTTTTGTCATGTCAGGCATTTTGTCATCCCTTTCATCTTGTCACTATTCTTCTATACCGATATTCTTCAGCGCCTCGACCTGCATCTTGTAGAGGTTGAAGTATATGCCCTTCTTCGCGATGAGCTCGGAATGCGTGCCGAACTCCGGCATCTTTCCGTTCTCTATGACGATGAGCTTGTCGGCGTCGCGAAGCGTCGAGAGACGGTGCGCGATCATTATCGTCGTGCGGCCCTTGACGAGGCGTTCAAGCGCTGTCTGTATCTGTCTCTCGGTCTCGGTGTCCATCGCCGCGGTAGCCTCATCGAGAATGAGTATGCGCGGATTTCTCAGCACCGCTCTCGCGATTGAGACTCTCTGTCTCTCGCCTCCGGACAGATCCTTGTAGCCGAAGCCGATTCTCGTCGCGTAGGCGTCCGGGAGCTTCATTATGAAGTCGTGAGCGCCCGCGATCTTCGACGCCTCGATGACCTCGTCGAGTGTGGCGTCCGGTCTCGCGTAGCGGATATTGTCGAGGATCGTGCCCATGAAGAGATACGTCTCCTGCGACACTATCGCGATATTCTTCCTGAGATCCGCGAAGGATATGTCCTTCACGTTGACCCCGTCTATCAGTATCTCGCCGGATGTCACGTCGTAGAGACGTATCAGCAGGTTCGCTAAAGTCGATTTTCCGGCGCCGGTGTGACCGACGATGCCGATGACCTTTCCGGGCTCGATATCGAAGCTGACGCCGTCGATGACCTTGCGGTTCTTCTCGTAGGAGAACTCCACGTTGTTGAACGTGACGCGTCCGTCGACTCTCTCCATCGGAACCGGGTGCTCCGACTCAACGACCTCCGGCACGGCGTCCATGACCTCAAAGAGCCTCGAGCAGGCGTTGAGACAGTCGGCCGCCCAGTATGTCATGTCTATGAAGAAATACATCGGGTCATAGACCATGTTCATATAGGCGACAAAGGTCGCGAGCAGACCATACGTGAAATTTCCGTCGCCGTGGATGACCATCCATCCGCCGATTCCCCAGACGATTATGTTTCCGAGGTAGAGTATGAAGCTCGCCGCCGGGAACGCCATGTTCTGGAAATCCGACAGGTTCTTCTCGTTCGTCGCGAGACGCTCCGAATAGCGGTTGAAGCGCCTCGTCTCGTTCTTTTCCTTCGAGAACGCCTTGACGACGCGTATGCCGCCGAGTATGTCTGACAGCGCGCCGTTCATTGAGCGGGAGCTCGAATATCTCTTCGCGTGAAGTTTGTCGAGCCTGTCAAATATGAACTTCACAATGATGACGAACGCGGGTATCGTGATGAGCGACAGGAACGCGAGCAGAGGATTCAGTATGAACATTATGACCACGAGCGCCAGAACCTGAACGACATTCACGAGGAACCACGGGAAACCGTCGCAGAAGAACCAGTATATCGTCTGCGCGTCGTTGTTGACCTGGGTCATAAGACCGCCGGTCTGACGTCCGGTGAAGAAGCTGATCGACAGGCGCTGGATCGCGTTGAAGATCGTCTGCTTCAGGTCGTAGTTTATCAGCGCCGCGATGCGCGAGGTGATGATTCCGTTGAACATATTCAGGAGAGTGCTGAATATCCTCATTCCGAGTATGATCGCGAGCACAAGAAGTATCTGACCGTAGAAAGAACCGGTCTTGTCGAGCACCTGATCATAATAGAACGCGGAGCCGACATACGGCGACAGAACGCCGAGCGCGCTCATCAGTATAAGCATCGTCAGCACAATTATCAGCTGACGCTTGTACTTCACGAAGAATACGCTCATGCGCTTCACGAGCTTGCCCTTGTCCATGCACCTCGGGCAGATCTTCCGGTTCGGGTCGGGGTAGCGCGCGCCGCATTTCGGGCAGAACAGCGCCTCCTTCGAGTCCTCCTTGTCGAGCTCGAAGGGTCCCCCTTCCTTTGCCTTCTTTATGTACTTGCAGAAGAGGTTCATCTGCTGCTTCGACGTGTTCGTGAAGACCGCGAGCAGTATGCGTCCTCCGGACTTCCCGCTCTTAGCCGTCAGGCGACCGGAAGACAGAAGCTCCTCCACCGTGAAATCGTCAAGGTCCGAGAGCATATGACACTCATAGGACAGTTCGGTGAACGACGCCTCAAGCCTTCTCGCGGCGGGACCGGCGAAGGTGCGCTTCAGCTTGTCCTCGGTGCCCTTCAGCGTTATCGTACCCGAGATGATCATGAGCTCGTCCGCAGTGGCGGCGAGATAGCAGTCGCAGTGGGCGCCTTCCTTGTTCATGTCGCATTTTGCGATGAGCAGCAGCTTATCCTCTGAGATGCCGCGGCGGTCGATCGCCTCTATGAGCCCCGCCGGGTAATTGTCGAGTGCGACCAATGTTGTCACTCCTTTCGTCAGGAAAACGCCGGTGCGGAACTCAGCGCTTTCTCGTGTGTAAGACCATCCCGCGGTGCGGGCGATCCATGAATTTCAAACCGACTGTGTCTGACGCGCCGGCGATATAACGCACGCGCGCGGCAGGCAGTATAAATATTATACATTCTCCTGTCAGAAAAGTCAATATAAAATATAAATTTAAGGAAACATTCCGACAGAAAAAATGACAAATGCTCTTTGACAGTGATATATAGATATCATAATGTATAAAATATGAATGCTGTTTTTGTGTATAACGTTAAAATCAGGAAAATATTTAGTTTTTCTATTGACTTTATCTTATAAATATGGTATCATTTCAATCTGAGATAGTAATTTGAAAAAAATAATTGATCCGGCGGCGGGACGCCGCTATGTGAATGGAGTTGATCTGTAATGAACGCGAGGAATTACAAGGAACTGAAACGCGATTTCACGTCGATGCCGATGGAGTTCAGACCCGTGCCGTTCTACCATATGGACGGACGCTTTGCCGAGAACGGGAAGCTCACCGAGGACGTGGCGAAGAATATCGCTTTATATAAAAAGAGCGGATACGGCGGTATCGTGCCGCTCCCTGTCTCAGCGCAGGGCGGGCACGCGGGCACAGAGCCGGAATTCGGCACGCCCGAATATTACGAGGACTACGGGGCACTGCTCGCCAAGGCGAAGGAACTCGGAATGAGCGTCATATATTATGACGACGTGGATTTCCCGAGCGGGCGCGCCGGAGGCGAGATACAGCGGGAATATCCCGGCTCGACGGCGCAGATGCTGAGCCGCTTCGAGTACAAGTGCATGGAGGGGCAGAATGTCTCGAGGGCTCTCCAGTCCGGGGAAGGCTACAGCCTTATGAGCATCGTCGCGGTCGAGGACGACAAGCGCACAGTCATCGACCTCAGAGAGTATCTGGACGGCGGAAAACTCGTCTGGACGGTGCCGGACGGAAACTGGACGATCGAGGAATACGTCTGCAGACCCGCCGACAGATTCGGCGCGGCTTTTGTCAACTTCATGGACTACGACGCGTCGATGGATTTCGTGAACCTCACCTACAAGCGCTTCACCGACAGGTATCAGGACTATATAGGCGACGTCGTGAAAATGACGTTCTATGACGATCTCCAGTACAATGTCCCGAACAGACGGATGTGGGACAGACATTTCAACGAGGTCTTCGAGGAGAGGTACGGCTTCGACCCGGCGCCGTATTATCCCGCGCTCTGGGAGAACATCGGCGTCGACACCGAGCACTACAAGGCGATGTTCATGGACTGCCGCGCGCATATGTTCGCCGAGGGCTTCTTCAAGGCGGTCGGCGATTTCACTAGGCGGAACGGGCTTATCTCGACCGGTCACGTCGCGGAGCCGAAGGACGCCTCCTGCTCGTGGCTGTTCGGCGACGGGTTCTTATGGAGAAAGCAGGGCGGAGCCGTCGGGCTCGACCTTGTACACTGGTATATGTACGGCTTCAACGGGCTCAAGATCGCGATGAGCGCCGCCAATAACTATGATATCGACACGGTGGTCTGCGAGATCTACGGAAACTATGAGGTGCTGAACAAGCGCGTTCTTTACTGCGAGGCGATGAACGCTTTCTCGCGCGGTGTGAACTATCTTGTCCCGCACACGCTCTGGCTCTCCGGAAACGCGCGGATACCGCACGAGGTGTCGCATCGGAACCCCGAGTTCAGGAACGATCTTCCGGAATACCTCGATTTCGTCACGAGATGCCAGGCGATGCTCCGCGGCGGGCGGCATATATGCGATATCGCGATGCTTTATCCGATATATTCGGTCCACTCGCAGATGTATCTCTACGAGTCTGACGCGGACGGCTTCGAGCACTCGATAACTCCGACGAACACCGACTATATGACGCTGATAAACAGCATAATGGCATACGCCGGACGCGATCTCACCGTCATACATCCTGAGGTGATGAGCGAGAAGGTCACGGCGGACGACGGCGTTCTCTACCTCGACAACAAGGATAACTTCGAGAGATACCGCGTGCTGATCCTGCCCGGAATGTCGATGATCAGCCTCGACAACCTGAGGCTCATAAAGAAGTTCTGGGAGAGCGGCGGAAAGATCATCGCGACCGTCGAGCTGCCGACGAAGGCGTTCGAGTTCACGCCGGACAAAAACTCCGACGACGAGGTTAACCGGCTGATAACCGGTATATTCGGTATTTCCGGAGACGAACGCTCTGTCATTCAGGACGTTTACTACAACAAAAACGATAACGGCGGCGAGGCGTACTTCCTTCCCGCCGACAAGACCGCGGCGGACGGCACCTACCATGTCGAGAGCCGTCTCATCGCGGATATACTCGGCAAATTCGACGTCGCGTATGACGCCGAGGTCATCGGTATGCCGACGCTCGACGAGTGCGGCGCGCTGAGCCTGATATGCCCGCTATACAAGAAGTCGGGCACCTGCGACGCGGTGCTGAAGACCGGAGTTTTCGGAATACTCCACAAGAAGCAGGCGAACTGCGACGTGTACTACTTCTCGAACACGACGGCGAAGGATTATGAGGGCGATGTACTTCTCCGCGGCGAGCTGAACCCAGAGTTTTGGAACCCGCACAACGGGAAGATACGCCGCGCGGAGTCGACGCTCGTGAACTACCGCGGCGAGATATACACGAAGATCACGATGAAGCTCCAGAGCGCCGAGTCGGTGTTCATAGTCTCCGGAAAGGGCGAGAGGGAGCTGCTCGACCTCTTCCGCGATATGACCGAGCCGAAAGGACAGGGCTTCGTGCCGAACTTCGTTCCGGATACAAAGAAACAGTAAGCAACGCACCTCAGACCGCCGCGCCATTGACCGGCGGTCTTTTCCTTTGCGTGGATTTTGTTAATTTTTTTCAAAAACGGAACATTGTTCATATTATAACGTCAAATGTATGGTAGAATGATAGCTGTGACGACGTCCTGTTCGCGTCTGTCTATAAAAAGGAAACACTGATTTAAGGTTGTTTTCGCAGAAAAAAAGCCCATAAATCCGGGGACTTTTTTCTGCGAAAACCCGATTTATTCAGTGTATTCCAAAGAAAAAAGGAAAGAATATATGGATAAAATAAAAAAATGGCTGAAGTGGTTCTACACCGCGCCGCGGATGCCAAAGGAGATAAAAAACAAGCCGCTCAGGATCATCCTTCTCATATGCGGCTGGGCGATAATCGCTCTCCTGCCCGTTTACTGTCTCGGCATGGTCGAGTATATACACTACGCGAGCAAGGCGAAGGTCTTCACTTTCTTCACCGAACGGACCGAGGTTGTGCTGTTCGACCTCGCGGTGCTGTACCTGCTGTGGTTCTGCGCGCTCTGCGTCCTTAAGAAAGGATGGCTCGCGACGGCTGTATACGGCGGGTTCTTCGGCGCCGTCGCGACGACCGACTATCTCAAATACTCGATGACAGGCGACTACTTCTATCCGTGGGACCTCGCTGAGCAGGCGGGGCATCTCGGCGAGCTCAAGAATTTCATCACCGTGCCGTTTCCTGTACTCTATATCGCTATGATACTTTTTGTCTTCGTCATGGCGGTCATCGTGTTCTTCTCGGGCGCGCAGCTGCCGGTCAGGTGGTGCGTCAGATATCCGGCGCTCGCCGTTGTTGTTGTCTGCATGGCGGTTTCAGTCTCGACTCCGGAAAAGGTCACGAGACTTCTCAACAAGAACGCGCTGTATCTTGAGGACATGGCGCTTCAGACCTCTAACTATCAGGCGAACGGCTTTGTCGGCGCATTCACGATAAATATCCTTTCGTCGAACATCCAGAAGCCCGACAATTATTCGGAGGACGCGGTCGACGCCCTTCTTGACGGATACACGGAACAGGACAAGTCGGACAACTTCTCGTCTCCGGATATCATACTCGTTCTCAGCGAGTCATTCTGGGATCCGACGCTGCTCCCCGGGACGACATTCTCCGCCGACCCGCTCGAGAATTACCGCGAGATCGCCTCGCGTGAGAACACTATCTCCGGACGCTTCTTCACGACCGGGCTCGGCGGCGGAACGGTCAGACCGGAATTCGAGGTGCTGACCGGGCTCTCGACCGACTACCTGCCGTCCGGGTGCGTTCCGTGGCAGTATATACTCGAGGACACCGACAGCTATGTCTCGGTATATAAGGGACTCGGATACAAGACTATGGCGGTGCATCCGTACACGTCGAGTTTCTATAACCGCAAGGCGGCGTACCCGAAGATCGGTATCGACGAGCTGCATTTTGACGACGATATCTACGCGCTCGGGGAGGAGCTCGGGCTGACCATCCGCGGCAGGCAGATTTCCGACGATACCTTTGCGTCCGCGATAGAATACTATCTCGATAAGAACTCGGACAGCCCGGTGTTCCTCTTCGGCATCAGCATGGAGAACCACCAGCCGTACCCGGACAAGTTCGAGACGCCGGACATAGAGGTGAAGAACGACGCCTTCGACGAGAGTACCGCGAACGCCGTCACGAACTTCACGACCGGGATCGCCGACGCTGACAAGTGTCTGAAGCGTCTTGTGGACTATATCGACAGCCGTGACCGCGACATGATACTCGTATGGTTCGGCGACCATCTCCCGACCCTCGGCGGCAATATGGCGGCTTACAGACAGTCCGGAATGATCGGCGCGGAATACGATGAGGAGGCGTATGAGAAGATATACTCGACGCCGTTCATCGTCTACGCGAACTTCGATCTCGGTGAGAGCGACCTTCTTCACAAGGGGACCGACAACAATATAACCTCATACAACCTTATGAACGGAGTCGCCGAGCTCATAGGCTCGCCGCGCACGCCGTATATGGAGTACCTCGAGGATTACGCGAGGGCGCTTCCGTACTACAACATCCGTCTTCACAAGACTATAACCGACGACCAGAGAAAATGGGTCGACGGGCACAGGCTTCTGACCTACGACCGTGTCGCGGGCGGGAAGTACAGCATGAAATAAAACACCCGGACAGATATATCTTCCGGATATGTGAATGAATCGCGAGCCGCGGAGGAGTGTGAACCTATGATTTTCTATTTTTCCGGAACCGGAAACAGCCGTTATATTGCATGGCGGCTCGCGGAAGCTCTGCCGGATGAAGTCACGGATCTGAGCGAAAAAATCAAAGCTGGTGACCATTCACCGATACAGACGGGAAACGACGTGATCGTCGTCACACCGACGTACGCCTGGCGTATTCCGCGGATAGTGTCCGAATGGCTTTTCGGAACAGAGCTTACCGGCGCGGCGCGTATCTGGTTTGTGATGGACTGCGGCAGCGAGATCGGTAACGCAGCAAAGTACAACCGCCGTCTCGCGGAACAGAAACACCTCTGTTATATGGGCACGGCTCGGATTGTCATGCCGGAGAACTATATCGCTATGTTTGACGCTCCGCGGGTCGACGAAGCTGAAAAGATCGTGGAGAAAGCGGAACCGCACATCGTTGACGCCATCGCGCGCTTCAGGGCGGGGAAGGTATTTGACGCGCCGCGGAACAATCTCTATGACCGATTCATGAGTGGTCCGGTAAATCCGATCTTCTACCGCTTTTTCGTCAAAGCGGACGAGTTTCAGGTGAGCGATGCCTGCACCGGCTGCGGGCAGTGTGTGAGGAACTGTCCGATGAACAACATCAGTCTCAGGGACAGAAAGCCCGTATGGGGCAGGGAATGCACACATTGCATGGCATGCATCTGCTATTGTCCCGCGAAGGCGATCGAGTACGGGAAAAAGAGTATCGGAAAACCGCGTTATCACTTTGAGCAATTGAAGAAGTGATCCGTGCGGCACGGCATTCGGCTTGCCGGGCAGATTACAGTAAAAAACGCAGAAAAGGCAGTCACAGAAACTACAATGCTGTGACTGCCTTCTTTTCTGTTCTATCCGAACGTGATATCCCGACACACGATCTATCACTCTGCGTAGTTTCCTCTGTGAAAACAAAGGTCACTCCGCAGGGCTTCAGACACGCGGATTTTGTCTTGGTGTCGTTCAGGGCTTTTATCGCTGAGACAATTTCTTGCCAAGGTATCTCATTCAGTTCCTTTCACAAAAGGGCTGTCAGTTTCTGACAGCCCTGCTGGTCAATCCATTATTCTTCGACCACGAGCAGCTTTCCGTTGTAGTATCTCTTCGCCTTCGCGATCGCGGTCGGATCACCGGTCACGACACAGGGAAGGGTCAGCATCGGCGCGTTCTCTATGAATGTATCAGCCGCTATCTCGTCCGGAAGGCTCACGTACACGAAATCGCCCGACGCCATCGACGCCTCGTCAAAGAAGTTTTCGTCCGCCGGTATCGGGTCTCCGAGAGACTCTATGTTCGGGATCACAGTCTCGCGGTTCGTGCACGCCATGCTGTCCGTGTCTGCCTTTTCGATGCCGGAATAATCGAGCTTTCCTGCGTGCGCGTCCATCGACTCACGCATCTTCTTTATGAACTCCGCGTCGGTGCCGCAGCAGCCGCCTATTATCGGTATTCCCGACTCGAGAAAGCCCGGAACATACTTCGCGAAGTCGTCCGCGGTCAGGTCGAAATGTCTCGACCCGTCCGGCTCCTCGTGCGGCATTCCTGCGTTCGGCTTCGCTATCAGTGGTATGCCGAGAGCAAGCGAGTACGGCGCGAGACCCTGAAGCAGCGGGAGCATTCCGTCCGGTCCCTGCGAGCAGTTCGTGCCGAACGCGTTTATCCCGAGCTCAGCGAGAGACAGCAGACAGGAGACAAGACTGTCGCCAGAGAGAGTCATGCCCTCGTTGTCGACCGTCATCGTGACGAATATCGGCTTGTCTGACACCTCGCGTATGCCGATCACCGCCGCGCGCGCCTCCTGAAGGCTTATGTTCGTCTCCGGAATGAAAAAGTCGACGCCAGCTTCATCAAGCACTTTTGCCTGCTCGCGGTAGACCGCGACGACCTCGTCAAACGGCGTGTCGCCGAAGGGCTCGATGAACAGACCGGTCGGGGACATATCGCCGCCGGTGAACTTCGCTTTTCCGACAGAGAGCGAGGCGAGCTCACGGTTCATCTCGTCCGGGTTATCAAAGCCTTCCCTGGCGAGGGTAGGTCTGTTCGCGCCGAAGGTCGGCGTGTAGAGGGCATCCGAGCCGTTTTCCTCATAGCTCGTCTGGATGCTCTTCAGCACGTCCGGATGATCGAGCACCCACTTTTCTGTGCAGCTACCGGCGGGCATACCGTCGCGCATCAGCGACGTGCCTGTTGACGCGTCGAGAAGCATCGGGAGCGGGAAGTTCTTCGGAAACTTCGGGTAAAGTTCATGCAGCGTATCGGACATCTTTTCTTGTTCCTTTCTGACCGGCATACCGGTCTTTCTCAGTATTTTTCTATATCTATTCTTGTGACGAGACTGTCGTCGAGCTTCGTCTCGAGGAAGATCGAGGCTGTCTTCTCGAAGCCGTATGGCTCGTCGCTGACGTAATATTCGACGGTTCCGCTCTTTTTCTCCGACGGTGACAGCTTTTTCGCGAGGTCTTCCGCCGCCGCCTTTGATGAGCTCACTATTTTCACTCCGGGAAGGACCTTTGAGATCACACCCGTGATTATCGGATAATGCGTGCAGCCGAGTATCAGCGTATCCGCGCCGCTCGCCTTTATGTCCGCGAGATAGCGCTCAGCGACGAGCCGCACGACCTCGTCGTCGTCCGAGATGAACCCGTTCTCGACGAGCGGTACGAACAGCGGGCACGCCGTCTCGTATACCTGAACGCCGGGGTCGGCTTCAAGCAGTTTTTTTCTGAACGCGCCGCTGCCGATCGTCGTCGCCGTCGCGATGACTCCGATTTTCTTGTTTCCGGTTATCCTGACCGCCTCGCGCGCGGCGCTGTCGACCACTCCGAGTATCGGCGTTTCCGGATACTCCGCGCGTATCACGTCGATCGCGGTCGAGCTCACGGTTCCGCAGGCTATGAGGACCGCGTCCACCTTTTTCGACATTAGAAAATTCATGTCCTGAAGGGCGTATTTGATTATCGTCTCCCGCGAGCGGCTGCCGTACGGGACCCTTCCGGTGTCGCCGAAATAGACTATATCCTCGCCGGGGATGAGCCGCCGCACCTCCTTGAGCGCGGTCAGCCCGCCGAGTCCGCTGTCAAAGATGCCGATCAAATCAAAGCTCCTTTCCGAGCGCCAGATCGACGAGACGGTCGATGATCTCGCTGTAGGTCATTCCGTCATTCATGAAGAGCTTCGGATACATACTGATCTCGGTGAAACCCGGCATGTTATTTATCTCGTTGAATATGATTTCCTCGCGCGCGCCTGATTTGCGGACAAAGAAGTCAACTCTTGAAAGTCCCTTTACACCGAGTATAGCGGCGATCCGCGGAGCCATCTTCTTTATGGTTTCGGTGCTCTCTGGCGAGATATCCGCTGGAATGTTATAGGTCGCCGGGCTTTCGGAGCTGTACTTTGTCGAATAATCGTAGAACTCGCTGCCGGGGACGATCTGACCGACCGTGGACACCTTGAAGTGCGTGTTGCCCATCACGGCGACTTCGCATTCCTTGCCCTTTATATACTCCTCGACGATAATCTTCGAGTCGTATTTCGCGGCGTTTTCAAGCGCCTTCACGAGGCTGTCGCGGTAGAGCGCCTTCGATGCGCCGACCGACGAGCCGGCGTTCGCTGGCTTTACGAAGAGCGGGTAGGCGGATATCTTCTCGCATCCGGCGATTATCATGTCGAGATTGTCGCGCATGGCGGCGGCGTTTACGATAATCGAGTGCGCCTGCGGGATGCCGAAATTCTTGAGGACGAGCTTCGTCGTTCCCTTATCCATGCAGATCGCCGAGGTCTCGCAGCCGCAGCCGACGAACGGGATGCCGCTCATCTGCAAAACGCCCTGAAGCGTGCCGTCCTCGGAGTACGCGCCGTGCATGACCGGGAATACGACGTCGACGTGGATCTTTCTGAGCTTTTCCCCATCCATCACGAGGAGCGCCCTATCGCTCATGGACGGCGAGATCGCCGCGCGGGAGAGCTTCGATATGTCGGCGCACCAGCTGCCGTCGCGGATTGCCGCCGTGCCGCCCTCATAGAGATACCAGTCGCCGTCCTTCGTTATTCCGACGGTGACGATGTCGTATTTTTCGCGGTCCGCGTTTTCGATGATAGAGGAAGCAGAGATGAGGGATACATCGTATTCGGTTGATTTGCCTCCGAAGAGGATGAGAAGCGTGATTTTTTCCATATTGCTGTAACTCCAAAAATAGATTTTTATAACATAGTTTATTCGCGCGGCGCCGGTTTGATTCAGCCGATGACCGCGACCCGGTCGATGCCGGAATAGTCTTTTATAAACGCGCATGAGACTCCGGCGCTCCCGCAGAGTGCCCTGACGCGTTCCGCCTGGTCATAGCCGATCTCAAGCAGCATGACCGCTCCCGGCTTCATAAGCCGCGTGTAATCGGTTATGAAACGGTTATAGAAGCGCATACCGTCCCGACCGCCGTCGAGCGCGAGGCGGGGCTCGCTCCGCACCTGCGGGGACAGGGTATCAATGACATCGGTATTTATATATGGTGGATTCGAAACGATGACGTCCGCTTCGGACACGAGCTTTGTCACGATATCAGAATCGAGCGCGTCCGCCTGCGTCAGTTCAAGTCTCGAGCCGATCTTGTGTATCTCCGCGTTGCGTCTCGCGACTGCCAGAGCCGGCGCGGATAGCTCAACTCCGGTTCCGGACGCGATGACACGCTTCAGAACTGAAATGATTATGCAGCCGCTTCCGGTGCATAGATCAAGGAGACGCATACCGGGCTTCAGGTGCTTCAGCGCCGCCTCGGCGAGATGCTCTGTGTCGGGCTGTGGAATAAGCACGTCCGGGGAGACGAAATATTTGTCTCCCATGAACCACGCGCGCCCGGTTATATATTGGAGAGGGGTACCGGCGGCGAGGCGTTCGGCAGCTTTCGTTATCTCCGGTGGAAGGTTCTGGTCGCGGTTCGCGAGGCACCAGGACGGCGGTTTGCCGTTGAAATGTGAGATGAGCTCGGCGGCGTCGTTTGACGCGGAGGCGATGCCGTGCTCGGTGAGAAGTTTTACGATAGATGAGTAGTTCATAGCGATTCCTTTCAAAAATATATTATAGCAGAAAAACACTTCAAAATAAATAGCTTTTGCGAAATTTTTCGAGAATTATCAGAATCTGTTGCATTTGTACATTCAAACGTCATAAACGATAGGAATATGAAGCAAATGTGATGAATCAAGAAAAAAGTCGAAAAAGGGGTTGACATCCGGCGCGGGATGTGGTATAATATTAAGGCTGTGAGCGAGAGAGCAAAGCGATCGAGCGAAACGGCAGAGTTCAAAAAGAGCTTTGAAAAAAAGAATTTCAAGAAATTTTCGAAAACCTCTTGACAAACGGCTTAAGATATGATATAATATAAAAGTCGCGTCAAGAACAGAAGCGAGAGCTTCTGGAAGGTCTTCGAAAAAACTTAAAAAACTTTTTCAAAACCTCTTGACAAACTCGAGAAGATACGATATAATATAAAGGTCGCGTAAAGC